>JAJYOQ010000336.1 GCA_021796135.1 Bacteroidota bacterium | reverse complement strand
CTAATATAGTATACGTAGCGGCTGAATCCCGACTTGTTCACCGTTTCTTTTATCATACCGGACTAATACTCCGTACTGAGATTCTGCGTAAACTGTATTTGGGTCTTCGGGATCAATCTTTGATACAAATCCATCCCCGCCTGTTGTAACAAACCAATCGGAATTAACAATTCCGGAAGCGCTTATAGTTTGAGAAGGTCCACCGAGACTATTATTATCTTGAGTTCCGCCGTAGACATAATAAAACGGCTTTGTGTTATCAACATCTACATTATAAAATTGAGTAACGGGCAGATTACTTTTGAAAAGCCAGTTAACGCCGCGGTCGTAACTTTCGTAAACACCGCCGTCGCATCCTACAAGATAATAATTAGTGTTGTTTGGATTTATCCAGATTGCATGATTGTCTACATGCTTATATTTCTCACCGAGCGGTTTAAAGGTTTTACCGCCGTCATCAGTTACATGAAGATAAGTATCCATAACATAGACGCGGTCAACGTTTTTAGGGTCGCAGTAAATTTCATTGTAGTATTGCGGACTTGTAGTCATATAACCGGATCTTTTTTCCCACGAAGCTCCTCGATCAGTAGAACGAAATACACCACCATTATCGCCTTCCGCCTCAATGATTGCATAAAGAACATCAGGATTGACTGGGGAAATTGCAATCCCGATTCTGCCTAAATCAACCTTCGGAATTCCATTGGTTAATTTGCTCCAGGTTTCTCCTGCATCGGTAGATTTATAAATGGCTGATTCAGGGCCACCGTCAATCAAAGTAAAAACATGACGTCTGCGTTGATACGCGGAAGCATACAAAACATTCGAATCGCGCGGATCCATCACCAAATCACTTACGCCGGTATTAGGGCTAATAGTTAAAACAGCCTTCCATGTTTTGCCGGCATCCGTAGTTTTGTATAATCCCCTATCGCCGCCCGGAGCCCAAAGCGGACCTTGTGCCGCTACGTATACTATATTAGAATTTTTAGGGTCGACAATGATTTTTCCGATATGCTGGGAAGTTTTCAGTCCCATATTCTTCCAGGATTTTCCTCCGTCATCAGAGCGATAGATTCCGTCACCATAAGATACACTTCGCTGACTGTTATTTTCACCGGTACCCACCCAAATAACATGATGATTATTCGGATCCATAGTAATGCAGCCGATTGAAAAAGATCCTTCATGATCAAAGATTGGCTCCCATGTTGTTCCGTCGTTATAAGTCTTCCAAACGCCGCCAGAAGCTGAAGCCACATAATACTCCGCAGGATCATCCGGATTAACTGCAAAGTCGCTTATTCTACCCGAAGTAACTGCCGGACCGATGCATCTTAACTTTAGTCCGCTAAAAGTAGAAGAACTAAGTGTATCCTTCTCCTTTCCTGATTTATCTTCCTTAGCAATAAGAATAAACGGAATTAACAACACAAGAATAAACGAAAAAAATTTAACTGACTTCATATTACACCTGTTATGAATATTTAGAATTTATGATGATATTTCGAGGAATTTGTTTAGATAACCGGAATTGAGATAAGTAAGATTTTTTGATTTGATATCGCATACTGGTATAACTTTTGATTTATTAAAGCTTCTGCAAAATAAATTTTCCTTTCTTCTGTCATTTCGACTCCCGCAATCGGGATAAACTCCGGGAGAAATCTCCTTTTTTAATAGATTTCTCATCTGAATCATTAGCGGATCCATTGAAATGAAAAATAAAATATTTGTCAGAAACTCTATTATAATGACGGTGCGAACTTATTGAAAATAATTTTGTTATTCAACCTGCGTGAAGCTTTGCAATCCTAACGGACTTATCGCATCCGACCTAGAAAAATTTATATGAATTTCAAATTGCAGGTGAAATCATATATACAATTAGAAATCACAATCCTGTCGGTTAGCAAATATTACTAAAATACTAACCGGAATTCATTATTGAAATATATTATGTAAAATAAGGGTGTAAAGATATGAGGAAGGATTAGAAAAATAATTTGGTAAGTTAAATGGGGAGTTTTTTCATGAAGCGATGTTGGCTGAATATCCCATATTGACTATACGTACATAATTACGTACGTTTGTAACAAAAAGGATATAAAAATGAGAACGGTGACAGTAACGCATGCTCGGAATAATTTATATAAATTGATAGATGAAACTGCCGAAGCAAATGAGCCCATACATATTTCCGGAAAGAGGACAAATGCTGTGCTATTATCGGAGGAAGACTGGCAGTCTATTCAAGAAACGCTATTCTTAATATCTATTCCGGGAATGAGGGAATCAATTATAAAAGGGGTGAAAACACCTGTTGAGAAATGTGCAAAAAAACTCTCATGGTAAACTGGAATATAGTCTACACGAAGCAAGCACAAGGTGATGCAAAAAAACTTAAATCAGCAGGTCTTAAAGAAAAGGCATTAGGCATATTAGAAATTTTAGAGAAAAACCCATTTCAGAACCCACCCCCGTATGAAAAGCTAATAGGAGATTTGAAGGGATCATATTCACGTCGTATAAATTTCCGGCTTAGAATAGTTTATCAAGTCTATGAAAATATAAGAACCGTAAAGATCATTAGAATGTGGACTCATTATGAATAAAAACATGCTGGTTATTGCTGCAAGAATGATCATTAAATAAATGTAACAATTAATAAATCAAATACTTTACCCAATTCATTAAGTTCACATTCTCTTATCGTAATAACCTGCCTAGTGCTTTTGAAGTAATAGCTCAATTTTTAATTATTCATTTTCTTTTTAATGGCAAATAATAGGTACGTGTCAGCTAAAAATACAACTAACCTTTACTATTCCTGACAACTCCGGCAATTTTCCGGATATGTTCCGGTGTGGTGCCACAACATCCCCCGATTATGTTTGCCCCAACATTTATCAATGGATGAATCCATTTTGCAATGAAGTCGGGTGTCTCCGAAAACACAACTTTTCCATTTATCATAGACGGCAATCCAGCATTGGCCTGGATAAGCAATGGAATCTTTTTATCGACTATACGAATTTGTTTGGCAATGCGAACCATGTTTTCGATGCCATTACCACAATTTGTACCGATGATATCAGCACCAGCTTCTATAAGAGACTCAGCAGCAGCTTCGGGAGTAGTTCCCATCATTGTGTGAAAGCCTATATCATCGTTTCCATCAAACGTCATTGTGCATATAACTTCACACTTAGTAATTTCTTTAGCCGCCTTTATCCCACACTTTGCTTCTTCCAAGTCAAACATTGTTTCTATAAGTATTGCATCTGCTCCACCCGACTCAAGAGCTTCCATTTGTTCTTTGAAACAGTAATATAACTCTTCTAGTGATATATCCCCGGTCATTATAATTTTCCCGGTTGGTCCTACAGACCCAAGAACATGAATGTTATCCCCTGCGGCTTCTCGAGAAATTTCCGCAGCTGCTTTATTCACCTCTGCGACTTTCTGACCCAATCCGAAATATTCCAGCTTGAATTTGTTTCCACCAAAACTATTAGTCTCAATCATATCTGCCCCCGCACTGACATAACTTTTCGCGATATCTAATACCTCGGCACGATGGTCGATATTCCATTTCTCCGGGCATTCTCCCATTTTCAATCCCTTCGAGTGTAGCATCGTTCCCCACGCACCATCCGAGATCAGTATTTCACCGGAAAGAATTCTTTCTTTGATTTTTTTCATTTCAATTTCACATGTTAAATTAATATAAGGAATCTGTTAACAAAATGCTTTCAGTAATTACCATATTTAATTGCGGCCTTAATCATTTCTTTTACCGTCTTGGTTGATACATCTGCTTGAAGAATATGTGCCGGGGCTAATAAGTACCCTCTATCTTTTCCAAGAATTTGTATCCTTTGTCTTATTTCTTCGCATATTTTTCCGATGTCACCGCTTGGTAATAAACTTTGCTGGTCAATACCACCAAAAAAACAAATCCTGTCACCATATTTATTTTTAAGTTCTTGAGGATCCGAACCAGCAACATTCGGCTGTATGGGATTATAAACATCTACACCGATTTCTATAAAGTCATCAATCAATGGAGCAACTGCACCGTCCGAGTGCATTATTATAATAATATTGGGATTCTCGTGTTTTAATTTTTCTATTATTCTTTTGTGTCGTGGTTTGAATAAGTTTCTCCATATCTCCGGTGAGATAAGTGTTGATGTCTGACTACCGAGATCTTCTCCCAACCAAATAGCGTCAACGCCAGCTTTTACCAATTGTAACGCTATGGCAGTACTCCATTCCTCAACTTTATCATTTAATTTTTCTATCCAAGGTTCTTCGCACATCATGCCTAAAAGATATTTTTCCAAACCTGTGAGATGCCAGGCTAATTCAAATATTGTTATTTCAACATCGCCGATAACAAAAAAATCTTTCCCGTATTTTTCCATATCTCTTTTTGCTTTTTCAAATCTCCCCGGCGCATAAGGATTTGGAAATTGATAATTTTCAATATCCTCAACTGTCTCAGCATTATCAAGAGGACATTTGACTACTTCAACATAGAGGGGAGTAGGTTTCATATACATGCCAAATTCATTTCGGGTGATATCGTCTTTGATAATTCCGGGGACGTAATCTTTTGCAACTGTCCCGCCTACCACAACAACATCACTTCCTAATTTTGTACGAATTTCGTTTGCGGATATTCTATAAGTAAGATCCTCGTAATATGAACTGGCATAATCAGGTTTAATACCTATTTCTCTAGCAAACTCATCAGTTAATTGTTTACATAAATCAAATTGGATTGGAATCCTGTCTGGATAACCCTCTTTCTTCTTTAAAGCCCTAAGCACTCTTTCTTTTGAATTCATAGCTTGTTCCCTTATATATTAAATTTTAAATTAATATTTGACTTACAATTATTGATAATTTTATCCTATATATTTTGTAAATCAATATTTTTTCACAATAGCTGATTAGTCTTTTATGGATAAATTACAATTATTGATATTTCAAAT
>JAJYOQ010000335.1 GCA_021796135.1 Bacteroidota bacterium | reverse complement strand
TTTTGATCTGATTTAACTGCAAAAGTATTTGGCAAATTAGTTTGATTTTTGTATGAATCTTGTATTACAGGCGGTATAATTTGTGATTTTTTAGGATGATTTTTAATCAATATTAGGCCTAAAATTGCCAAAATAGAGATAAATGCGGTAATTAATAATATTACTTTCGATTTTTCTTTATTCTTTTGTTGTGGAAATTTAATTTCTTCCTGCAGTTTGTCGTCTTCACCTAAAAGTTTAAGAACACTTAAAGCAGTATTTGCTCTGTCACGGAGATTTTTTTTAAGCAAAAGCTTTAAGGATTCAACAATATAATCCGGCATATTTTTCGTATCTGCGAAAATTTTTTCCTCTTGAAAGTTTAATATATTATTTAGTGTTTCATTAATATTTTCGCCTAGAAATGGGTTGACCCCAAAAAAAAGTTCATAAGCAACAGTCCCTGCAGAAAATAAATCTGTTTGTAAAACTTTCTCTCCTCTAATTTGCTCAGGCGCCATATAGCTGGGAGTTCCTAAAATTGATGATGAATTTGTCAAATTATTTTCATCTAGAATTAATGCAAGACCGAAATCAGCAATTTTTAGTTCAAGATTAGAATTAACTAGAATATTCTCTGGTTTAATGTCCCGATGAATTATTTTATTCTGATGTGAATAATTTAATGCATAAAGTATTTGTCGAAATAAAGATAACTTTTGATCAAATCGAAGTTCATTTTTATTAATAATTTCACGAAGATTTTTACTTTCAAAGAATTCAAATGATATGTAAAAGAAATGATTAAACATACCGAAATCGAGAACTTTTATTAAATTAGGATGCTCTAATTTGGCTAAAATTTTCGCTTCACGTTTAAACCTTTCTAAAATGGACTTGTCAACAATATTTTCTACATCAAGAGTTTTTAGTATTATTTTTTTGCCAAGATATATATGATCGGCAAGGTATACACATGTATTATCATCTTTCTTAAGTAGTTTGATAACTTCAAATTTATCGAATAATATTTCTGTAGAAACCTTATTCATAACTAAATATTTTCGCCGATTTCTTTAATCTTCAGTTGAACCCATCGAACAGAGACTCCTAGGGATTTAGCTACAAGCGTGCGGTTACCATTAAATTCTTCAAGTCTCTTTTTCAAAATAATTTTTTCAAAATCTTTTAACGTTCCGTTAAACGTTAGTTTGTCACCGTCATCTTCAATGATTACATGTTCCGGCAAAAGCTTATCATCATTACATAAGATTAGTGCTCTCTGAATAACATTTTCAAGTTGCCGCACATTTCCGGGCCAACTGTAAGATTCTAATATTTTCATGGTGCGTGGGTCAAGATTAATCTTTTTCCCTAAATATTTTTTTATGAAATGATCAACAAGAAGAGGAATATCTCCTCTCCTTTCTCTAAGTGGCGGAATTTTGATAGGAAATACATTAAGTCTGTAAAAAAGATCTTCTCTAAATTTTTCTTCTTTTGTAAGCTGATGAAGATCTTTATTTGTGGCAGCAATTATTCTTACATCAACTTTAATAACATTAGTATCTCCTAACCTAATAATCTCTTTATTTTGGAGTACACGCAGCAACTTAGCCTGTAGAGCAATTGAAATGTCTGCTATTTCATCAAGGAAAAAAGTTCCTTTATTGGCAACTTCAAATAACCCCTTTTTGTCGGTATTAGCACCTGTAAAAGCACCTCTTTTATAGCCAAAAAGTTCACTTTCAAGCAGGGTATCTGGTATTGATCCGCAAAACTGTGCAAGATAAGGCAGATTACTCCGCGCACTTATATTGTGGATTGCACGGGCAACAAGTTCTTTTCCAGTTCCGCTTTCTCCCAGCAGCAGTACAGATGCATCTGTAGCAGCCACTTTATGAATTAATGAAATCATTCTTTGCATTGACTGACTTTCTCCAATTAATTCAGGAATTTGTTTTACCAATTGGAGTTGATTTCGCAAAATTGAATTTTCATCACTAAGCTTTTCAATATTATTAATTTTATCTAGTGCGAGCGATACCATATTTGAAAAGAAATCAAGGAATAGAAGATTTTGATCGGTAAATTCCTTTCTTTGAATCCGGCTGTCAACAAGTATAACTCCCCAAACTTTATTATCTCTAATAATTGGGACACCAAGTATAGATTTTATATTATGTATTTGTATACTTTTGAATTGTGATATGCTTGGATCGTTTTGAACATCATGATATAAACAGGGCTCTTTGCGCTCAATAACTTTTTGTATAATTCCTGATGAAAATGCAGACAGATCCTTAATATCTTCTTGCATAACATTTCTGGCGGCAATAATTATATAATTCTTTGTATCTTCACTATACTTAAGAAAAAGCCCCCTTTCGGCATTAATTACTTTTATAATTAAATCCAGCGTATCGCTAATCAAAGAATCCTGATAAACTGCCGAATTAAGAGTCTGACTTATTTGGTAAAGTGTTTCAAATTGTTCTTTATCGATAAGTCTAATTTTTTCTGTATTAATTGAGATCATTTAAACCTTCATTATTTTCAATCATTTTAATTACTGCACTAAAAAAGTTGCAGGCAGCGATCTAGATCTGTTTTGGAATTGATCAATTATCCAAATTACCCAGTAATAATTTTTTACAGCAAGAGGGGTTGTAATTTGATAAGATATTGAATCGGCTGATACATTTGCAGCTTGGAAAACAAGCTGAGAGTTCGCAAAATCATTTGTATAAACCTGAATCATATAAGTAAAAGGATATCCGGAATTGAATCTTTGCCACATTAATTTTGGAGTAGCACTGACGGAAGTATCATTAGCCGGAAATTGAATTACAGCAGCACTTTTAATTACCCTTGTCACTTTCTCACTACCCACTAAAAATATTCGACCAAAAATATCTTTAGCAATAATATTAAAGTTCAATCCTATCGTTTGCTCTATGTCAGATATATTCATATCCTGAATGGTTAGCGTCGATTGATAATTTTTATTTAAAACATCAAAATTTAATGGCTTAATAAAATTAAGATCTGAACTTTGAACAAAAACAGAATCAAGATCATTGTCTTTATCCGAAATTTTTGAATTAATTACTAATTGATAGCTTTGTCCGGGAGGATTAAATTGATTTACTACAACTGTATATATCGAAATACTATCCAGTTGTGGTATTTGATTCAAATATATTTGAAAATTCTGATTTAAATTGGAAGCCCATGATACATTAATAGTATCAGATAAAAATCCGTCTTTCTGAATAATTAATTTTCCGTCAATAGGTTTAATATTATTAATTAAAAAACTTCCGTCGCTATTAGCATTAATCAATACATTGCCGGGTAACCAGGAAATAGAAGCACCCTGAATTCCAGTATATGGCAAGCTAAAAGATTGAACCCTTCCGCTTAAAGAAACATAAGAATAATTTGGATTTGATGGATCAAGAGGATTGTTTCTTGGAGCGTTACATGAGGATGAATATAGAGAAACTAACCCTATAATAAATATTTTAAAAATGTTTATATATTTAATATATGATCTCATTTCAAGCTTTACTCAAAATCTCTTATATCTGTTTGTTCAGTAATCATTCTTAGAATTTTTCCATTTTCAATAATGACAGAACTAAGCATATTACCTGTATAAGCCGAAGTATCTATATATACCGCATTATTTTGTATTTTATAAGTTATATTATTCATTCTTGTATGCCCAACAACCTGCAGTTTGCCAATATTTAAAAGTTCGTTTCTTGTCCACAATATACCATCTGAATCATCAATCCCATCTTTGAAGACTTCCTCTAATTTATTAATACTTGCATCAATACCATCATAAATATATTTATCGTAGTTTTTAGAAATTCCGGCATGAGAGATAAAACAATCTTCAAAATTAAAATAAAAAGGTGAGTTGTGAATCAATTCCAAATGCTGTGATAATTTTTCGAAATGATTATCATAAGATAAAACTGTTTTTTCATAACCATTATACAGCCAGGCTGTTCCCAATGTGCTTGAAGGATGTTTAATAAAGTTATAGAACATTAAGTCGTGGTTACCTACTGTAAAATTAATCTTCTTAGAAATCATAAAATCAATTACTTCAAAGCTGAAATTACCGCGATCAACCAAATCTCCTACACTAAATATTGGGATATCCGGATAATCAGAATTTATTTTCTGAACTAAGTTTCTCAAAGTATAATAACAGCCATGAATATCGCCTATTACAGCAATCATATATTTGTCTTAATGAATAATGAATTAGATATAATTATTTTTACGGGCATACTCTATGAGCCCGTCCCGGAATTTTGGATGAGCAATACTGATTAGCAAATGTGCTCTTTCTCTTAATGTTTTACCAAATAACTGAACATATCCATACTCAGTTACTACATAATGAACATCACCTCTGCCGGTGACAACTCCTGCACCCGGATTTAAGAAAGGAGTTATGCGAGAAATTTTCGAATCCTTTGTTGTCGAAGCTAATGCAATAATCGGTTTTCCTCCCTCAGATCTGCCGGCTCCTCTTATAAAGTCAAGCTGACCTCCAAAACCGCTGAATATTTTAGGGCCAATTGAATCAGAACAAACTTGACCTGTAATATCAACCTCGATTGCTGAGTTTATGGCTGTCATTTTATAATTTTTTGCGATTATAAATGGATCATTTACATATTCCTGAGGATGAAATTCTATCATCGGATTATTATTAATAAATTTATATAATTTTTTTGTCCCTAGAACAAATCCGGCAACAATTTTTCCCGGATGAAGAGTTTTCATTTCATTTGTAATTATTCCTTTTTCGACAAGTTCTATTGTTCCGTCGGAAAACATTTCGGAATGAATTCCTAGACCTTTTCGGTCATATAGGTATTTCAATACAAAATCAGGGATAGCGCCAATACCCATTTGCAGAGTTGCGCCGTCGTCAATAAGTTGAGAAATATTATAAGCAGTTTTTTTATTAATTCCAGTGACTTCCGGACTAGTTTCTCTACCTCCTTG
>JAJYOQ010000334.1 GCA_021796135.1 Bacteroidota bacterium | reverse complement strand
AACTTTATATGGGTGACGTCCAAGCATTGTTTTCACAATCTTCCGGACTGAATCCTTGTGAATTCCAATAGATTTTTTTCTTTTTTTCTCCATTGCTCTATCATGTATTTCTCTTAATTTAGCAAATGGATCATCATTATTTGAATCATCTTCAGATTTTTTATTATTGCTTTTCTTCTTCTTTAAATGTTGATATAAATTTTTTGGAAGAAGATATTCAGGGAAGTATTGCGCACGCACAAATGCTCTATAAAATTGGGATTCTCTCTGATGATGAATCTAATAAAATAATTAATGGATTGAATCAGATAAAAAATGATTGGGATAATCAACAATGGAAACCAGATGTAAATTTATTTGAAGATATTCACTCTGCAATAGAATCAAGACTATTTGAAATCGCAGGTGATGCCGCTGGAAAGCTTCATACCGGCAGAAGTCGAAATGATCAGGTAGCTACTGATCTGATATTATGGACAAAAAAAGCTATTTCCAAAGTAATCGATTCATTAACTAATATTCAAAAAACTTTTATTGAAATATCTTGGGATAATACGGAAACGATTATTAGCGGATATACTCATTTGCAAAGAGCTCAACCTGTTTCATTAGCTTTTCATTTGCTTGCTTATGTTGAGATGTTTCAAAGAGATAAATCAAGGTTCAATCTGATCAGAGAATCATTGAACGAATGTCCTCTTGGGTCTGGTGCAATTGCCGGATCTACTTTGCCATTGGATCGATTTTTTACATCTAAAAAACTTGGCTTTGAAATGCCTACGGGTAATTCTCTCGATACGATCTCAAATAGAGATTATATTTTAGATTTCTTAAATGCTGCTTCTATTGGAATGATGCACTTAAGCCGTCTAGCTGAAGAAATTATAATATGGTCTACAAAGGAATTTAATTTTATTAAACTTAGTGATAATTATTCAACTGGCTCTTCATTAATGCCACAAAAGAAAAACCCCGATATGGCTGAGCTTATTCGCGGCAGAACCGGCAAAACCTACGGTAATTATATTGCACTAGCTTCTACAATGAAGGGACTGCCTTTAAGCTATAATCGTGACTTGCAGGAAGATAAAGGCCCAGTTCTTGATTCATTTTATACATTTGTTAATTCAATTGAAATAATGAATGATATGATAAATACAGCCGTATTTGATAAAGAAAAATTTAAGATTGAATTATTAGGGGATTTTTCTCTTGCTACAGATTTAGCCGACTGGCTTGTTCTTAAAGGAATTTCTTTTAGAAATGCACATAAAATTGTCGGTGAAGTTGTGTTACATTTAGAAGATGAGGGGAAGAACTTTGATAAAATCGATATTTCCTTCCTAAAAAATATTAACCCTATCTTTGATGAAACAGCTTTAGAATGCTTAAATATTAATAGTTCATTGAAGAGAAAAATTACTTATGGCTCTCCTAATCCATCTCTTGTTATGGAAAGAATTGTTTATTGGCAAAATTTACTCGAATAATTTCCTTAATTCTTGTATCTCCACTTTAATATAAATTATTTTGGCTCTTGACGGATTTAGACTTAAATTTGTAAACCAAATAATTTGAATCTTAATACTTCAACGGATTAATTTGCTTAAACTTAATGTTATTGGTTTAGATAAAAATAGTAAAGCAAGATGCGGATTTTTTGAAACAGATCATGGCATAGTAGAAACACCAATTTTTATGCCGGTCGGTAC
This sequence comes from Bacteroidota bacterium, assembly GCA_021796135.1. The sequence continues at coordinate 3,307 of JAJYOQ010000334.1, read as the reverse complement.
ACAGGGAAGCGTCAAAGCAGTTAATCAAAGTTATTTGGAATATGATATTCAAGCTCAAATTGTTCTTTCAAATACTTATCATCTTTATTTAAGACCCGGAATTGATGTCCTTGAAGAAGCTGGTGGTTTGCATAAATTTATGAATTGGAAAAGACCTATTTTGACAGATAGTGGGGGTTATCAGGTCTTTAGTCTTTCGGAGTTACGAAAACTGAAAAAAAACGGGGTAGAGTTTCGATCTCATCTGGATGGCTCTAAACATATGTTTACTCCGGAAAAGGTTATCTCCATTCAACGAAGTATTGGGTCTGATATTATGATGGCTTTAGATGAGTGTACGCCTTATCCATGTGATTTTGAATATGCCAAGAATTCAACTGATTTGACCTCAAACTGGGCAATATTAAATAAAGAAGCCTTTGAAAATTCAAATCCGATATACGGGAAAAAGCAATACCTTTTTGGTATAATCCAAGGTAGCATATACAAGGATTTACGTGAAAAATCTACTTTAGATTTATTAAAATTAGACTTTGATGGATATGCAATTGGCGGGTTGGCAGTAGGTGAACCTGCTGAAACTATGTACGAAATGATAAATTTTACAACAGACTTTTTGCCGAATGATAGACCAAGGTATTTAATGGGTGTTGGCAGACCGGAAAATATTCTTGAAGCTATTGAAAAAGGAATAGATATGTTTGATTGCGTTATGCCTACCCGCAATGCAAGGAATGCATATTTATTTACTTCTAACGGTATACTTTCTATGCGAAATGCTAAATACAAGAATGATTTTAACCCTATAGATAGCCAATGCAATTGCTATACATGCAAAAATTATTCTAGGGCTTATTTGAGACATCTTTATATAGCAAAGGAAATACTTGCATTGGAACTAAGCAGCATTCATAATCTGCATTTTTATTTGGAAATTATCAAAGTAGCAAGAGAAAGAATTAAACAAGGCAATTTTACTGAATGGAAAAAAGAAATAATTACTAGAATAACTATAAATAATAAAAAGTCGGAGGATTAATTGAAAACTTTATTTGCAATGATGCCGCCTCAAGGTGGAAACCAGGGCAGCGGTATGATAAGTACAATTATAATGTTTGGTGCGATATTTTTAATCTTTTATTTCATGATTATTAGACCCCAGCAAAAACGTGCTAAAGAAAGAGAAAAAATGCTTTCAAATCTTCAAAAAGGTGATAAAATTATAACTAGCGGCGGCTTGCATGGGTCGGTTGTTGCAATTGAAGATAAGACGGTTTTAGTTCAGATTTCGGATAATGTTAAAGTGAAATATGAAAGATCTGCAATAGCTACAATAGTAAGTACAAAAGAAGTAACAGAGAAATAAAATATCGTAGTAATTTTAAAAAAGAAAACTTTAGGCAAAAAAAATGTTTTGCACTGTTGATGAAGCCATTGAAGAAATAAAAAATGGGAAACTTATTATTGTTGTTGATGATGAGGATAGAGAGAATGAAGGTGATTTTGTTTGCTCTGCTGAATATGTGACTCCGGAAATTGTAAATTTTATCACTAAATTCGGAAGGGGAATGTTATGTGTCGCAGTCAACGGTAAGCGGCTAGATGAACTTGGACTACCATTAATGGTTGATTCTAACTCAGCTTTACATGGAACACAATTTACTGTTACTATAGATGCAATTGAAGGCACTACAACAGGCATTTCAGCAGCAGATCGAGCTTTAACAATCAAAAAAATAATTAATGATTCTACTAAAGCATCTGATTTTGCTAAACCGGGACATATCTTCCCATTACGAGCCTATGATGAAGGGGTATTAAGGCGTGCAGGACATACTGAAGCTGCTGTTGACCTTTGCCGAATTGCAAATTTAAAACCTGCTGGTGTCCTTTGTGAAATCCTTAAAGATGACGGCGAAATGGCTAGAATCCCCGAATTGATTGAAATTGCTGAAAAATTTAATCTGAAAATACTTACCGTTAAAGATCTAATTGAATATAGAATAAAGAAAGAAAGACTGATTGAAAAAGTAGCAGATGCCAATTTGCCCACTGTCCATGGTGAATTTAAACTTTTTCTATTTAAAAGTCTTGTTGATCAAAAAGAACATGTAGCTTTAGTAAAAGGAGAAATAAATCCGGATAATCCTGTTTTAGTAAGAATGCACTCTGAATGCTTAACTGGCGATGTTTTCCATTCTCAAAGATGTGATTGTCATGACCAGCTGAATGCTGCATTAGAAAAGATATCTAAAGAGGATACCGGAGTAATCGTATATATGCGCCAGGAGGGAAGAGGCATTGGTCTATTAAATAAAATCAAAGCTTATAAACTTCAGGATGAAGGCAGGGATACAGTTGAAGCTAATGAAGATCTAGGATTTAAAGCGGATTTGAGAGACTATGGTATAGGTGCTCAAATATTGCTCGATCTTGGAGTTAGAAAAATTAGACTGCTTACTAATAACCCTAAAAAAATTGTTGGTCTTAAAGGATATGGCCTTGAAATTATTGAGAGAGTTCCGATTGAAATAAAACCTAATTCAAAGAATGAGTTTTATCTTAAGACTAAGAGAGATAAACTTGGACATTTAATCTTAAAATGAGATTAAAAATAATTCTACCTGCGATTTAATATTTGCTGCAAAAAAAAAGGCGCGTTAAATTCGCGCCTTTTTATTTTAAGACTTTTCAATTCCTACAATAACTCTACAATATTTGAGCTTTTAATATTCTCAGTACTATTGCCTTTTTGGATTCCTTTCGGACCTTTCATTTCCATTGAGTAAAAAATATTAATTACAGTATTTGTCTTGGATTTTTGAACACATCCTTTGTCAAGATTAAAATAAATTATTCCGGAGGCAGAAGTTGTAGGTTTCTTAAATTTATATAAAGTCCCTTGATTTGTAATTTCATCTTTTCCCGATAGAACGGAATTAAGTCCTGCATCAATTGTTACTAACTTGTCATTATTAAATTTGTTCAAGCTTTCAACTTTATATGTATTGGTGTTTTGCAGCTGATATATTAAAAACTGGGTTGGGGGCTGCTGTAAGGACCAAGTAGAATCTTTAGCAATTTGATTTTGGGGAGTTTGTCTGAAAATTTGAATTAATAAAGGTTTTAAAGCGCCTTCTACAATATTTTTACGAAGTGCATCCTTTTCTTCTGCGTTAACTGTACTTGGAGCTCCTTTCAATTCCAAAAATTTAGAAACGATCTTGTCAGCTCTGAAAACTTCAAGAATTTCTCCATATTTTGTTATTCTTATGCTGAAAGGATGTGTTCAAAAATCCAAGACAAA
>JAJYOQ010000333.1 GCA_021796135.1 Bacteroidota bacterium | reverse complement strand
GCCCAAGGAAAAGTAATATACAGCAATCGAAAATTTGTTATCAAAATACACTATCATTTTATACCAAAGAAAAAGGACTATAGTTTCCCAAAAATTTATTTCGATAAATTTAAATCTGTTTGATGGCATTACTATCGTAAATGCATATAAAGAAATTAAGACGATTATCAACGTCATGTCTAAACCGGTTAAAAATACCTTGCCCACTGCATTGAATTTTTCCCGTTGAAATAAAAAGATGGCCAAGAAAAGTGATAATAAAATTAGTGAACCAAAAATTTCATATTTGTATATATCATGAAAAAATAAGCTTCTGCCAATAAATGATACGGAAAAGTTGGAAATTATAAAAAATATTATAAAATTAAATAAAACATAAATATCTTTTAACTGGTCATTTTGACGCCGGAATAATGATACAAATAACATCCCGATTATAGAAATAAAAAATGCATCCAGCCCTTTAATGTTTATTTGAGAAGACACCGGGAACAGAAATAAAACCAACATAAATACATTGACAAGGGAAAGGGGTAAAAAGAATTCATAAAATGTGACAAATTTTTTCCCGGATAAGTCAACAATTTTATTTTTCGTTTTAACCAGCGATTTAATATTTGCTATTGCAGGCAAAATATATTGCATTAGTAAAAGACATACACTCAAGAAAAGGAAAATAGCAATACCAAGAATTTTATTAAATTTAAGATAAACTGACGAATCCATTGCAAATAAAGCGCTAAGTAACAATATAAAGCCGACAGTAGTTTTGTGTCTTATTTTTCCATTAATAATTATATGATGCAAGTGATTTTGGTCCGGATGGAACGGATTTTTCTTTTGCCATAGTCTTAAGAATAACTTTCAATGTATCAACTACAGGGACGCCAAGCAGTATAACAGAGAATGTAAGGTCCAACGATCCTTTACTATAACCTAAAGAGACATACAAAGCGGCAAATACTATAAAGAAACCAATTGAAAGAGAACCGGTATCGCCCAAGAATATTTTAGCAGGATATGCATTATACTTTAAGAACCCCATAATACTACCCAGCAAAGCTAATGATACAATAAGAAGGAATTGATTATATGATATTGAAGCAAGTATTATAATCATCCAGGCAACCTGAATGCTAAAACCAGCAACTAATCCATCCAACCCATCCATTAAATTGACAGAATTTATTGCGCCTACGATGAATATAATTATAATTATATAATTTAATGGGAAAGATAGAACAAGCCCAAATAATTCTGTACGGTCGAACATGGGTCTAAAAAAACTTAAAAGTAAAAGTGCCGCTATAAATTGGAAGACTAATTTATAAATATATTTTAAGCCTTTGATATCGTCCCAAATGCCAATTACAACAATAGCAACAGATGAAAGGATAATAGGTCGCGCAAAATTAATATCCTTAAAAAATGTAAATACAGCAACGATAATGGCAATATAAACAACAATACCACCCATACGCGGAATGGTTTTTTTGTTCACTCTGCGGGCACCGGGTCTATCAACTATTTTTGAATAAGTTAGATATTTTATCAAATATGGAATTGATATTACCGAACCTATAAGGCTAAAAAAGAAGATTATTATGTATGTTACTACAGTAAGATGCATATTTTGGTTTGGTATTAGTTAAAAGTAGAAATTTAAAATATTATGATATGTATTGAGCTACTATTTTTCCCATTGTGTTAAATTTCGAAGGAGTCCCGCATACGGGATAAACCATCGACTGCCTGCCCCGTTCGCGGGGAGATGTCCCATGCTCAATTCGTGTAACTAAGCTATACATGGGATTTCTCCTTCGAGGACTCCGTCGAAATGACACAATCCTTTTTTGTCATTTCGACCGGAGGGAGAAATCCCACGAGTAGTTCAGGTACACGAGCTGAACATGGGATACGGACACTCGATGATTTATCCCGTATTTGAGACTCCTTAGATATGACAATGGTGGATTCTTCGATAGGCGAATAAAACATTAAATCAAAAATCATCCACTGCGTCTTCAGCCGCAGAGCGGCTATACATTAGTAGAAGGATATACCGAAAAAAAATTAAAGCTCCGGAGGAGCGACATATAACCATTGTGAAACAAGATTATTAATTTTCATTTCAAACCCTTTGGCAGTTGTATCGCCACTCTGTGGCTCCTTTATTTATTTCTACATGATTTTCTACTAATATGTCGCGCCGCTGGTGCTTTTCTCTAAAACAAAAGCTATCATTTCAACCATGCCTGCCCTCCGGTCGTCGAAATGACATCTATTTGGGTGTTCGTGGGATTTCTTCCGCCTTCGGCGGATCGTCGGAATGACATTTACCTCGATAATGTATTATACCCGTAAGAAATTGAGAACCCGATTCCTTTGTTTTGGCCTAATAAGTAGGAAGGAGTCCGGCTGATGTCTTGATCGCTGATGTCTGAATAGTTGTAAAACAGTTTGAACCAGCAATCGTTTATTATTTCATAACTTGCTTCAAAGCCAAATTCTTTATCGCTTTTTCTTAGCCCGAATAATGTTGGAGGATATGGCAATTCATATTGTCCTATGGCGGACGGTACGGAACCCTTTCTGATATAATCTCCCCAAACATCAACAGCTAACCCTCTTAATAAATTTTGAGTATACTTCATATATATTATGTCGCCATTGCTGCCTATCCAATTACCAAGCTGGTAATCGTAGCTTGTATACTTCTGCGCCAGATTTGAGTTCGTGTATACATAAGGAGAAATCTTTGAATACTCTAAATTGAATGAAGAATTTTCAATAAACGGGTCGATAATTTCACCTCCAAGAGTATAACCCACAGAATAAGCCCCCGGCTTATTTTCCAGGAAAGAAGTAATTGAAAGTTCATCAATAAATAAAGTCGAATAAAACTTGCTCCGGATCGAAGGCACCTTAATTGATGCATCCGCGAATACCTGCGCATTGCTTCCTGTGTTACTCCCATCCTTTGAAAGATAATGATCCGCAACCCGGAAGAACATTATAGGAATCAAATATAGCGGTTCAATTCTTTCACTATAAACCATGGACTCGCCAAGTGACACTGTCAAATTTTTATTGAAATCTACCGATAAAAAATGCGCTGCAATAAACTTGGGTATTTGCAAATAATTTGTATTCTGGGGTACAGGAGATGAATGAATTGTTGTCGAATCTAACAAACCTGAATGCAGGAATCCATGAAGATAAGTAAACCTTAACCAACTGACCGGATGAATTTCAAGCTCAATAAACGGGAAAGAAGGCGCTTTACTTGAAAAAATTAATTGGCTGGTTGGACTTAAACTGCTGCCCCAATTAATATTATCCTTTCCGAATGAAAACGAACCCCATGACCAGGAAGCAGTAACCATTGCATTGACCTCATCATGCTGTAAAGTATTGCTGTAATTTTGATAAGTGGTACCTGTATTATCTATACCCGGCAAAGGAGTAAAGTTACGATTTCCATCGAGATAATTTCCATTTTCCTGATTGTCTTTAAAGTTTAAGCTATAGCCAATAAAGTTTGATATATAGCCGTATAAAGTAACGCCATTCCAGCGATGACTCAATGTTGATCCATGAAACCTTTCGGCTGAGTATCCTAAAATAGGATCAGCATTAATTGAAAACAATGAATCTTTATAGTCAAATGCGCGGAAGCGGTTATCCTGTCCGAAAGTGAAGTATTCTAACCTAGTAGAATCAGCAGATGGACTCTTAAGTAATTTGTTAATCTCGCCTGCAAAATCATTTTCGTAGAACTTTAAGTCCTGTACTTCTACATTTGACAGCAAATTCTTTTTATTATTAACCTGGATTAATTTCTCAGCTATCAACATACGTGAGAATGGTTTTACTTCATCGTGAAGCTCTATTATTCCTTTAACAGATTGGCGTTCCAGGAAATTATAAACCGAACTATTAATTGGCTCATAGACAACCTGAGATTTTATCATTGGTGCGAAAATAAAAAGTAAAGCTACAATAGTAATGTACGTTTTTTTCATAGGTTGATTTTTTATAATGAATAATTATTAGAAATTGGAAATTAAAAATTAAAAAGGAAAGATAATAATCTGCAGCGAAATGTTATGACATAGTGCGGCAGGCAGGCCGCAATTTTGAATTATGAATCCGCCGCGGCGGATGAACCTTGCCTACCGACAGGCAGGTTTTGAATGAAACGCAATGAAATTTATTATAAAAATATCCCGCCAGAGGACGGGCAGGCTTGACATAAAAAACAAAGATTTAAAACTCAATACTATAGTTCTTTATAATCCCATTCGAAACCAACTCATTTATTTTCTCAAGTGTCTTTTTCATTTTTTATAATCGAATCTTTTCTTTAAACATATACAAAATAATTAAACGTAAATGCCTTAAAAGAATTTCAGGCTAACTGAAATTTAGTAAATTTCCGACACATTACCTGAATTGTGGGATTATTTTTCAGTAAAAAAAAACAACAAAGGAAATATCTTGACACTAACAATAATATTACAACCGGAGGTTTTTTATTTTAGGGAAAAGTTATATGTCGCTCCTCCGGAGCTTTAATGTTTTTTTTCTGTTTATCTGCTACTAATGTTTCACCGCTCTGCGGTTGTAAGATGCATTTATCCGCAATGGCGGATTGTTTTTTATGTCAAGCCTGTCCGCTGGGGCGGAATATTTGAAATAATGTCAAATCTTTCAGCCCCATTCCCTACTGCCTATTGCCTATTCCCTATGTCAATTCTCCAACCCTTCAATCAAATAATCCAGATAATTACTCTCGTTGACGAAATAATAATTTTCCGGATTGTAATTGTCAACAAACTCTTTCTGTTTTTTTGTGCGCGCTTTCTTAGACCATTTAAATTCAAATGCAGTAAGCTTTCCGTCTTTATCCTCAATTAAATCAATTTCTTTACCTGTATAAGTGCGCCAAAAATAAGAGCCAAAAACATCCCTTTTGTTTGAATGAAATTTTTGCCTTTCAATAAACATAAAATTCTCAAACAACTGCCCGATGTCGTTTCTTAAATCAATTGAA
>JAJYOQ010000332.1 GCA_021796135.1 Bacteroidota bacterium | reverse complement strand
AAAAATAAAAACGCATATAACAAGTGGCTCAAGGCGACAGCGTAATCGCTTTCGGCATTTTAGAAATTTTAGAGTTGGTCGTTCCGTGTTTAGTTTCTTGTTCAAGGTAGTCGTGCTATGAAAGTTTTTTGTAATTATAAAATTTATTAACAAGTTCGGCATTGTAGTGCGGGGCTGCGCCTTAGCCACAACGTCGTTAGGTGCTGAATATAGAGTACGATATTACCCAGTTATAAGAATTGACTTTCTTCAATGTCTGGGTAAAGCGTGAGACGCAGAACCGTCTCTCCCAGTCGGTGTTCTCCGGCTGAATGGTGCGAAAAGAAAACAAACTCAGAGAGGTCTTTAATACTTTAAAGACTAACCTTTGAACAATTGTTTTCTTAGTAGTATCGAACTCAAGAATGCTGTAACGTTCTGCATTCTTTGACGTTGTAGCAACGCAACGATAAATAAAGCTCAAATTTATTAACGATTTGAGGCGCCTCGAATCTTTTTAAATGAGAAATCAATGAAAAGATTAGAGATTAAAGTAGATGTTAAAATTAATTTGGCGCTCTGTATTTGGGCGTTGTATTATCTTTTAACAACTATACTACGTTAGTCGAAGTACGGGAAGTTTCGGCTTCCCGGCTTCGTTTATTTTCTTTGCTACCTAACGGCATTGGCAATATTTTTAAAAACAAATTTGGATAGTCTATGAGAAATTTTACTTTAGAAAACCAAATAATACAAGCTATAAGCAAACTCAAGTCTTTCCGTTTTAGATATAAAGACGAATTATTTTTTAGAACTTTTAATCCATACGTTCTTTATCATTCACCAGCAGATTCCAATAGGATATTAGTTGGCGGTATTAGAATCCACAATGATTCTAAACCATTAGAGCCACCAGCCTTTCGTAAATACGAAGTTGCTTTAATATCACAATTTACTATCACCGACAATTCCTTCGATTATGATTCTGGGTTTACTACTATCAGCAAAGAGTATAGAAATGGTATTATCAGTGCCATTAAGGCGATCAAGATATATTAATAATTCGTCTAAATTACATTTGGCTATTTCGATTGCATCTTCTGTGCAAAGTGTATCAAAGACACTCCGTGCAGATTGTACATAAAATTTAATTTGAGAAATATTTATTGTTAAGTTTGCTATCATTTAAAACGCACCTAACCCGTGGCTCAAGGGCGACAGCATTTTCGCCTTCGGCATTTCTGTTTTTCTGGTTAATTGTTCCGTGTTTAGTTTCTTTTTCATGTTTGTCTTTCTATTTAAGTTTTTTGTAATTATAAAATTTATTTATAAATCCGGTATTGTAGTTCGGGGCTGCGCCTTAGCCACAAAGTCGTTAGGCAGCGCAAAAAAAAAAGATTATGAATATATGATTACTTGCAAAAATGAAATATTAAAGTACCAAACGACATTCTCAAATGGGAAACATACTGCCTATGCCGATGCCACAGAAGATAAAGGTGGTAAAAGTTCTGGGTTTCGACCTCATGAATTACTGGAAGCTGCATTGGCATCGTGTTTGAATATGCACTTGAGAATGTACGCTGATACTCACAATATTTCTCTTGAAGAAGTACAAACTACAGTTACATTGGACAGAAGTATACCAAACGAAGTGATATTCAAGTATTCGATAGATTTAGTTGGTTCTTTAACAAAAGAACAACGACAGCGACTGCTCCAGATTGCGAAAACTTGTCCAGTTCATAAAACTTTATCGAAAGTCATTTCAATTCAAGATATGAATCATATTTGATAGTAAATTCATGCGTTGCCTAACATGCGGCTTAAGCTGACTGCTTCGCATCCGCCGGTTAATTTGTAATTTATAGGTTTGTCGGCTTCGTACGGCAGTCTTGTTCAAAGTAGTTTTTCTAAAAAAGTTTTTAATAATTATCGGCATTTGTAGTTTTGCTGCATTGTTGTTCGGGGCAGCAGCTTAGCCGCAAAGTCGTTAGGCCTCCTAAGTATGGAGTCTTGAAAATGAAAACGAAAATAAAATTATTATTATTAATTTCTGCATTCATTATTTCCCAGTTAATATCATGTAAAGAAAATCAGCCAACCCAACCTTTAAATGAAAGTACTAGGGTTGTTTCATGGGATAAAGATTTAGATTATCTGGATTCCCAAATGAAATCGAATGAATACGAATTTTCATCACTAATATCTCTGCAATTATTTGACAATACTGTAAACAGTATTAAAAAATCGATAGACTCACTTCAGGATTATGAAATTTATATTAAGATTCGACAGCTAATTGCTGCTTTAAATGTCGCCCATATTTCAACATATCCTCCCTCCACGCAGTTATTCCATTTTCTACCAGTATTTACACGTGTTTTTCCAGATGGAGTTTATATCATTGCAGCAAATCAACAAAACCTCGGTTTGCTTGGTAAAAAAATAATTAGCATTGGAGGTGTATCTATACAAACTGTGGAAGATTCGCTTAAAAAAATAATCTCTCATGAAAATGATTATTGGTTCGAGAACCAATTGCCAACAGATCTTAGCAATGCAGAAATATTAAAGTATTTTGGATTTACAAACAGCTTAAATAGTGTTTCTATTGGAATTGAAGTAGCAGGAATTGTATCCTTGCCTTCAACTGAAAAAACTATAAGTAACATAACTTCTGGTTTTAGCAATTTGTTATATGGAAAGTCAATTCCTTTGTACATGCAAAATCAAACAAGCAATTACTGGTATAATTACATTGCGGATAACAAAGTACTCTATATAAAATATAATGCATGCACCGAATCACCGCAAATGTCATTTGACAGTTTCACAAACAATATAAAAAATATTATTGATTCGAATCAGGTGAAAAAAGTTGTGGTTGATATTAGAAATAACGAAGGAGGAAATTCTTCTATAATAAATCCTTTATTATGGTATCTTGAAGATTCTTTATTTAATCAGAAAGGTAAATTATTCTTAATAACCGGCAGAAGCACTTTCTCATCCGCACTGTTGAATGCGATTTCTTTTAAAAAATACACAAATTGTATACTTGTAGGTGAACCAACTGGTGGAAAGCCGAATTCATTCGGGGAAATTGGTACCTTCTCTCTTCCGAATTCTGGAATTTATGTAAGTTATTGTACGAAATATTTTCAAACTATTAGTGGTGACCCTGTATCTTTATTTCCTGATTATGATATTGAAATATCATTTAATGATTATATAAATTGTTTTGACCCTGTGTTGAATTTTATTTTAAGTTACAATTAAGTCTTAAAATAAATTTATAATTATTTCTGCTTTGGAAAATAAACATTGGCCTAACAAGCGCATCAAGCCGACAGCGATTTCGCACTCGGCAATTGTGCAATTGTAAAGGTAGTCGTTCCGTATCGGCAGTCTTGTTCAAGGTTGTAGAACTAAGAAAATATTTTTAATAATGATTGGCGTAGTTGGGCTAAGCAAGCCATTTGTTCCAGGCTGCGGCTTATGCGCCATGGCGTTAGGTTGTCATTTCTGAAGGATAAATTTTTATGAAACATTACAATAAATCAAAATATTTTTTGGGAATTTTATTTGTTGTACTTTTTTTATTATTACCATATCAGTTATTGTGGGGTAAATTGTTCCCTTATTCACCAGTAAAACTAGGTTTTGAAAAATTTGAATTTTCTAATATTGTTGTATATGTTCAAGATGATTCTGAAACTTACAATTATAAATCTCTAGATACATTAATTCCTTCAGTTGAAAAATTTCATAAACTTAAATTTGTTCACAAACCTGAAATAATATTTTTCCGTGATGCTAATAGCTATTATCAACGTACAATTACAAAAGCCCGTTTTTACGCATATCCTAATGGCACTTTAGTTGTTTCGCCTTGGGCTGTCAAAGAAGCACTTGATAATAAGATATCAATGGAAATCTATCTTAAACACGAACTATCACATACACTTTTATATGAACATATGGGATTTATAACTGCATATTTCTTTTATCCTCGATGGCTATTAGAAGGGATAGCAGTTTATAGTTCAAATCAAATGGGAACATCTTGGTATCCGAGCAAGAATGATACATATAATTATATTCGAGAAGGATCTTTCTTACCACCCGAATATTTCAATACGAAAAAAGAAGATGATGTAAATCTCAATGTAAAATATAAAATTGCTTTCGAATATTCTGAATTTGGATGTATTGTTGATTACCTTATTAGAAATTATGGTAAGAAAAAATTTATGCAGTATATGACACAATTACTAGATAGTTACCAACCAGAAAAAGTGTTCAAAGAAGTATTTGGAATTAAACTAAGTACTAGTTTAGATAACTTCAAGCAATATGTTAGAGAGAATAATTAAAAGAACAACCTAACAAAGCGCATCAAGCCGACAGCGAGATCGCACCCGGCATTTGAGAGATTTTAGAGTTAGGTGCTCCGGTTCGGGTTTCTTGTTCGGTGTAGTCCTGTTAAGTAAGTTTGTTCTGGTTATTGGCATTGTTTAATAAACTAAATTGTAGTTCTGGGCTACGGCTTATGCGCGGGTCGTTAGTGTGCTCAAGGTATAAGTTTATTTTGTATAATAATTGAATTAAATTAGCGAAAGAATAATTCATTGATAAGGTGTTGACATGGAAGAAAAAGGATTTTATAATAAGTTTGAGTCTCTGCCGATAGAAGGGCAAAAGCAAGTATTAATGTTTATAGATTTCTTACAGAAAAAATATGAATCGAGACGAAGGAGGACTAGAGGTAAGAAATCCATAGCGAATCAAAAATTTGTCGGCGTTTGGGAAGACAGAAAAGATTTAGAAGATAGCTCAATGTGGGTTAGAAACATACGTAAAAAAGAGTGGAAAGAAATAGGTGGATAGTCTTTTATTAATCGATACTGATATATTAATTGACGTTGGCAGAAAAAATAATATTGCAATCGGTAGGTTAGACGACGCACGGACGACATCTATAACTGCAATTAGTTCGATTACAGAAATGGAACTTATAGTAGGTTGCAGAAATAAAAATGAACTAAGGCAATTGGAAAAATTCCTTGAAGACTTCGA
>JAJYOQ010000331.1 GCA_021796135.1 Bacteroidota bacterium | reverse complement strand
TACTAATTACTGCACTTACCGGCGGGAAATAATATTTGTTATTGGTGCTTGAATAAGTCCGATTAAGATCATCCACAGAACCAATAAGGGCAGAGCGGAAATGTCCGTAATTTCACTAAAATGGAACCATGAAATAGAGAAAGCATAAAGCAAAGAGACTAAGAATAAGGTAAGGAAACTAGATACAGTCCCAATAAAAATATTCTTTAATATATGTTTGTATTTGTAATGCCCCAGTTCATGTGCAATAACAGTCTCAATTTCATCATACGAATATTCAGATAAAAGCGTATCTCCTAATAGAATTCTTTTAGATTTGCCCAATCCGGTAAAAGCAGCATTTGCTTTTTTTGTATTCTTGCTCATGTCAAACTTGTAAATATTCTCAACTTTTACTCCCGCATTTAATGCAAGATTTTTAATCCTTAGACTAAGCTCTTCATTTTCGAGAGGTGATATTTTATAAAAAATAGGTAAAATTAAAACCGGCAAAACTCTTGCAAGCAATATTGATATAACAAACAATGCAATAGCAAAGGGCAGCCACCAGTTATGCCCAAATTCATTAAGTGAATAAAAAAATAGAAGTAAAATCGGTATTCCTATAGCTGTTGAAACAAGTATTCCTTTTAATCCTTCCAAAAACCATTGAGATATTGTTTGATTTGAAAGATTATATTTATGTTCTAATATATAGTCTGTATAGAAGTTAATTGGCGCAAATATTATTCCGCCGGCAAGTGCAGTAATTAGTACAAAAACTATTAAGATCAAATAATTATTTTTTAAATAGGAAGATATATATAGTTTAAGTTGCAAACTTAAACCGGAGTAAACAAAGAAAAAAAGTAATAAAAAACTGCTTACACCTTTTGCAATACTAATTAGCAGTTTAGTGTTATTATATTTTTTGGAATTCATAATACTAAAATAACTACTGAAATTTAGGGAATCAATTGGTTAATTTTTACATAATTTACAAATTTTTGCAATTTTATATTAGGATAATATAATATTCAAGAGGGCTAATCTTTATTTTCATAATTATATTCTTATATAAGTACAATAAAAAATACATTTCTTGTTTTTAATTTAATTATTCGTAAATTTTATAATGAATTTTGATACAAGTAATAGGTCACCTATTATTTTGAATTTAAATAATAATATAATGAATATTAAAATTAAAATCTTATTTGTTGAAGATAGTATTAAAGACTATGATATAGCCATAGATGCTTTGAATAAATCCAGTCTGGCAATTGAACCGCGATTAGCTGACAATCCAAAAGACTACCAACGTCAGATAACTGAATTTAATCCCGACATAATAATTTCAGATTACATACTTCAAAATTTTACCGGGAAAGAAGTATTCGAAATTAAAAATAAATTAATCCCGCAAATACCGTTCATAATTTTAACCGCTTCAATGGATGCGAAAATAGCATTAGAGTGGATGAGGTTAGGGAGCAATGATTTCGTACTGAAAGAACATGTCAATAGGTTAGGGTTATCAATCATTACTTCAATTGAAATATCAAAAATCAAGCTGCAAAAAGAAATAGCTGAAAAATCGCTTATTGAAAGTGAAGCTCGATTTAGAATTTTGACTGAAACAACTACATCAGCAATATTTATCAATCAAGATTATTTTTTGTATGCAAACCGAGCTGCTCAGGAGTTAACAGGATACTCATTCGATGAAATTATCAAAATGAAATTTTGGGAATTCGTTCATCCGGATTTTCAGAATTTAGCAAAAGAAAGAGATTTAGCCCGCCGCAATAAAAAAGATACACCGAATAGATATGAATTGAAAATTATTAGAAAAGATAAACAAGAAAGATGGATAGATCTGACTGCGGCAACCATTAACTATGCTGGGACAAATTCAGTTATTGTGACTGCATTTGATATTACGGAAAGGAAAATGGATGAAATTGCTTTGCGTGAAAGTGAAGAAAGATATAGAGACTCTTTTGAGAATGCTGTAATAGGTAAGACAATAATAAATGAACAGGGAAATTTTTTAAAAGTAAATAATTCCTTTACAAAGCTAATTGGGTATTCTGAATCAGAGCTTTTGCACATGAATTTTGTTGATATCACACATCCGGATGATCTGGTTAAAAGTTGGCAATCAGGTAACTTGCTGATATCAGGCAAGGAAACTAATGTTTCATTTGAGAAGAGGTATATTAAAAAAAGCGGCGAAATAATCTGGGTTATAATGAGTTTTTTCGTTCACACGAAAGTTAATGATAAGCCTTTTTCCTTTGCATCAGATATAATTGATATTACTGAGAGGAAAAAAGCTGTTGACGAATTAAGGAAATTAACCCTCGCTGTTGAACAAAGTCCTAATTCAGTTATCATTACTAATTATGACGGAAAGATTGAATACATAAATCCGACCTTCACCAAAGTTACCGGCTACGGATTGGAAGAGTTAAAAGACAAAAATCCGAGAATATTACAATCCGGATTAACTCCCAAAGAAACCTATAAAAAAATGTGGGAAACAATTATTTCCGGCGAAATATGGCAAGGTGAAATTCAGAATAGGAAAAAAAACGGAGAGACATTTTGGGAATCAATAACAATTTCAGGTATTAAAGATAATAAAGGAATCATTACCCACTTTCTTGCAGTTAAAGAAAATATATCAGAAAAAAAACATGCTCATGAAGAAATATTAAAATCAGAAGCTCAATTCAGATCAGTTTGGGAAAAGTCATTCGACGCCTTAAGATTGACAAATGAAGAAGGAATTATTTTGTTGGTTAATGATTCTTATTGCAGAATCACTGGCAAATCAAAAGAAGACCTTGAAGGGAAATATTATAATACTGTATACAAAGAAGGGAAAAAGCATACAGTTGAAAAATTTCAGAACGATTTTAGGAATAACACATTTAGAACTAATTATGAATCTGAAGTTATATTTTGGAACGGGGAAAAAGTTTGGCTGGAAATATCAAATTCATATATTAATGTTGAAAATCAATCAACAAAATTATTATCAATATTCAGAGATATTTCTGATCGAAAAAAAACTGAGCAAGAGCTAATCTCAGCTAAAGAAAAGGCAGAAGAAGCAAATAGAATCAAATCCAACTTCCTTGCTAGCATGAGTCATGAGCTAAGGACTCCGATGATAGGTATTTTGGGGTTTGCAGAGATTTTGAAGGCTGAACTTGAAATTGACACATATAAAGATATGGCTGATACTATTCATCAAAGTGGGCAAAGACTGCTAAGAACACTGAACCAAATTTTAGATCTTTCTCGAATAGAATCGAATAAGCTTGATCTTAATTTAGCACCTGTCCTAATTGAACCAATCATAACGGATCATATTAAGCTTTATAAAAGTTTAGCATCTGATAATGGGATTCAACTTGTTGGAAGATTTAATAAAAGCAATGCAACTGCATTAATTGATGAAAGATATTTTATACAGATTTTAGACAACCTTATTAATAATGCAGTTAAATATACACAGCACGGAGAAATAGTTATTGAAGTAGACGAAGAAGTTAAATCCGATAAAGGATGGCTTATTATAAAAGTTATTGACACAGGGATAGGAATATCTCCGGAAAGTCAAAAAATTATATTCGAAGAATTTAGACAGGCAAGTGAAGGGATTAACAGAAATTACGAAGGGACAGGATTAGGATTAGCAATTACAAAAAAATCGGTAGATCTTATGGGCGGTACAATTGAAGTTGAAAGCCAGTTAGGAATAGGGTCTACATTTATCGTAAAATTACCATTAGCAAATAATTTCAATAATGAAAATAAAGAGAACCTTAATGCAATGAAATTTAATTCAGAAAATAAACCAAAAGTTCTTTTTGTTGAAAATGATCAATTCAGCCAGGATTTTGTAAAGTTATCTCTAAAAAATTTCTATGATGTTGATATAGTAGAAAGCGGCGAATTGGCTCTGCAGAAAATTGCTGAGAATTCATATAATATAATTTTAATGGATATCGGTTTAGGCAAGGGAATGGACGGAATAATGACTACAAAAGAAATACGGAAAATAGATACTTATCAAAATGTCCCGATAATAGCAGTTACTGCTTTCGCAATGAAAGGCGACAAAGAGAAAATATTATCGGAAGGTTTAAACGATTATATATCAAAACCATTTACCAGAAAAGAAATAATAGAATTGATATCAAAATATTTAGTTAAATAAAATTAATCAGCTAAAATTTAAATCCCAAAGCATATTATTCATTCAATAATTCATTATTAGAATCTTTCACAAAGAACCATAGCAGTGCAGATATCGTCAATGAGACTGCACTAACAATAAAAATTAAACTTTTATTGGAAGATTTTTCAACTGCTTGTCCCACACCGAAGCTTGCAACTAATTGAGGCAGAACCACAGCTAAATTAAATAGTCCCATATATAACCCCATTTTAGCTTGATTGACCTTCTGCGACATAATTGCAAAAGGCAGGCTAATTGTTGAAGCCCACCCTATGCCTAAGAATGCCATAAACAAGTATATAACCAACGGAGAAAATCCGAATAATAATAATCCTAAATACCCAAATGCCATTGAAGAAATACAAATTGCGTGTGTTTTAGTTCGTCCTATTTTTCTTGTAATCGGTTCTAAAACAAAAGCAGGTAATATTGCTCCGACAGCATTCAATATTAAGAAGCTAATAGATACGACTCTTCCCATCTCTAATTGAAGAACATCAGACGGAGTTGAGCCGGGAGCTATATTATAGACTTTGAATTGCACATAAGCAAACATATAAATAAACATTGTCTGGATGCCGATCCATGTAAATGAATGTGCAGCAAGAATTTTCTTAAAACTTATTAGCCCGGAAGCATTTTTACTTTTCCCTTTAGAATTTGCAAGAAGAGATTTGGATATAAAGAATATTGTAATTATGAAGCAAATAATTTCGATATAATAATTATTCATTTGAATATGCGCAATTCTAATTACAATTATATATACCGCATAAATCAAGAAACCCCAAAGCGGCTGTATGCTATTTAAAATTTCTAAAAATCCGGTG
>JAJYOQ010000330.1 GCA_021796135.1 Bacteroidota bacterium | reverse complement strand
TTGGCAAATACGTTTTGTTCAATTTTCGGCAATTGCGAAGCTTTTTTAAATGCTTTTTCTAGTAGCATAGTCATATTAACCTCTTGGTTTAAGTTACATTAAGCATATTATAATGAAAGGATATAAAAATAGCACGACTTTGCATAAATAAAAAGACAGTAATCAGCCTTCTATCCCTTCGGATTTTCGATTTACGAATGATGATTGTCGAACGATGATTGAATGAATCACAAGAGAATGAATAATATTATTGTCCCGTCATTACAATTCTTTAACAAATTCCCCGAATAATAATATTTTCGAATTGTTTCTTTTCTCAAAAAGTAAATGCTCAAAGTCTTTTGATTTATCAGACAAATTTACTTTGACGAGCACATCCTCAAATGCTTTTTTTAATTCTAACAGATTTGTAATTCCATGCTTTGCTTTCAAAAATGTATAATCCGGAGTAGTTCTATTTAAGAGAAACATTACATCATAAAAATCACGTCCCTTTGACCGGGATAATAATGCAGATATTTTCATGGCACAAAGGACTTGCTCTGATGGAACCGGGAAAGGGAAATAAAAACCACAACCTTTGATATTTGCATTTACCGGAGAATAATTTATAAGCTGGTCCTCGCATTCCACTTTGATTAAAAACCGCTCTTCCTTATGGGCTGATAGACCCAAATCAAACAAAAACCCGGGAAAATAATAACTCCTTCTAAACGCAGACAATTTACTATTTGCCTTTTCTCTTATTTCTACATTCAACCCGAACCTTTGGAGATAAAATAAAATATCATCCGTCATTCTCACAAATTCTTCACCGGAGAATTTCTTGCAGTCAAAATCAATATCTTCTGAAAAGCGGTCTATACCTTTTATAAGTCTTAGATTGGTACCTCCAATAAACGACAACTTCTTTACCCATTTTGAAGCAGAAAGATAATCGAGAATTTGTAATTGAATATATTCCTTAACCATGTACTTCTGAAAAGAAGAATTTTCTCTTAAATATGGCGGAAAATATTCCTTTATTTGTTCAATCTGAATCATAGCTGGTAAGATTCAATCATAAAATTGACTCTATTAATAAGCGCTTTATTTTTGAATCTTTCTGTATAGTCATTTAACTTTTCAGGATTAATAATCTCATGCATTAACACCCCATCTAAACGCAGGGCTTTAATTTCGTCGGCTGAATTGTATAATGGATATAAGTATAATAAATCTATTAGAGCTTTTTCAGGCTGAGCAATAAGAATAGTCATCGAATTTATAAATGGTTTTTGGTCGTACCCGAACATTAAAACCGGCATAATAGTTTTATAAGAAAACGTACCGAAACGGTTCTTAAATTCAATGGTTTTTAGAGAAGTAACGCTGGTTGTTTGCACAACTGCTTCGGGTATGATTCCATAGAATGCCAAAGCTGAATGTAGACTTATATAGGAAGGACGATAAATATGATTGGCAATGTATATAGAGGAAGACGGTTCAGACAGATATTCCGGAAAGGTGTAATATCCGTTTCTTAACTTAATCAGTAATTCCTTCTTTACCCACCTTGTAAGATTATTATCATTAAAACCGGAAAACATGGCATGAATTTGATTAGTCGAAATACATACCTTGTCCCAAAAGGCTTTTTTAAACTCTAAATAATCCATTTGTTTTCTGTTTTTCTACAAAAATAGTGATAAATAGAAATAAAACAATCAGAGAGACATAGGATAAATTGTTCTTGCGGCTTTGGAGTAATTTAAGCTAATTAGAAAACTCTTATTAATTCCTATCCTGCTACAAATATTCTCAAGCCTTGTAAGATCAGTATCGACGGCTTTTAATTTAACCTCAAATGCAATTTCCTTATTAACTATAAAATCGATTTCCGCTGTATTTCTTTTGTTATAAAAGGATAATTCGCCGTATGCACCTAATTGATTTGCAATATTATTTTCAAAAAGCTGACCGTCATTTACTTTGCCGATAGTATTTAATAACCCATTATCCGTAAAATATACTTTCTTACCTCCGGCTACTGATCTATCGATACTTCCACTAAATTTGGGAATTAGCTTTATAAAAAACACGCCCTGAAGGAATTCCAAATAATCATATAATTTAACCCTGCTAATACCTAATTCAAATGACAGCTTAGTTATATCGAGCATATTTCCGGTTCGCGGAACTAATAACAAAATCAAATCCCTTAATTCCCGGATGTCTTTTATATCAGAAAGTAAACGAATATCTTTTTCAAAAAATGAAGCAAAAATATTACGCAGAACTTCTTTTTTTGTCTTCAAGTCCTCAGTAGTGACGACTTCAGGAAATCCCCCATACTCCATATACTCCTTGTAGTCCTGCTCATATTTCTTAAATTCAAGCAAGGAAGATTCAAACAATAAATTATCAATATTGTTTTCGATACCGGAAACTTCATCCTCACTAATCTTATCCTTAAAAAACAGATACTCCTTAAAACTCATCGCAGGTAGTATAAATAAGAATTTACGACCGCTCAACGATTCAGGGAATAAATTCTTTAAATAATAATTAGAAGAGCCGGTAACAATAAATTTAACTTTGTATTTATCAATTAGAAATTTAATTATTTTAGTAATATCAGGCAGATTTTGAATTTCATCAATAAATAAAAATAACCTTTCATTTTTTAAGCCGCTTTCCTTTAATAAAGTGTTATAAATTGCGTCATAATCTATATTTTCAAAATGCAGCATATCCAAAGGATTATCAAAATCAAACCATAATTTCGGAAAGAGCACCTCATCAAAAATCTGTTTCATTAAAGTAGTTTTGCCCACCTGCCTCATTCCGGTAATTACAAGCGCATTTTTATGATCAAGATATTTGATCAAATCATGATACAGAAATCGTTTTTTCATATTTGTAATTTAATTAATACAAATATACTCAAATTTGTATTAACTAATTAGTAGCTGCTCGTCACTCGTCACTTGTCACTAATTTCCCCCAAGCATCAACTCTAAATCGGAATAATTTTTAATCAAATGTTTTTTCTTTGCCGGTGTAGTTTCAAATAAATCTTTTTGTTTTTCTGACATCTCGCTATGGTACTTAACCTCTATTAACTCTTTCCCTTTGGTCATAAAATCTAGTTCAATTGTATTCGTGTAAATATATGACGGCTCTAAATTCTTTATATTCAAATAAACATAATTTTCAAAAAGACTTCCTTTGTCTCTGAAGCCAGTAAATAATGATTTAATTCCTAAATCAGGCGCATATATTTTTTTAGGTGAAAGAAGAGTTTCGTTTGTTTTTCCATATCTAGGGAGCAAATAAATTAAATAACTATCCGCAAACATCTGCAAATAACGTTTAGCTGAATCCGGTGAGATGCTTAAAATATTTGCCGCTTTGTTGATGCTAAGATTTTTTCCAGCCCTCTCCATTAGCAGTAAAAAAAAATCCTGGAGAATCTGTGTGTTTTTTACATTGTAAAATGAAGCGATATCTTTTTTAATTATATCATCAACTAATTCTTTAAGATATTCAACATCATTTTTCAATACGTATTCCGGTATGCCGCCGGTATTTAGATAATCCTCGAAATATTTATCAACAAGGTGACTATCGCTGCGCGCAATTTTTATTTGTTTGAAATTTAAATACTCACGAAAATTCAGCGGTAATATTTCAATTAAATTATTTCTTCCGGTTAAAAAAGGCTTTTTACTTTTTAGAATAGAAGCGCTCGAGGATGACGCGAATATCTTAACGTTTTGAACGTCATATAAATTTTTTAACTGTAATTCGTAATCCGTGTGATAAGTAACTTCGTCAAAGAAGAGATAGCTTTTCTGTTTGAAGGCAATCTTGTGTATTGTTCTGTATTCCTCAACTATTTCTAATATTGTTTTCTTCGATAAATTATAATCATCAAGACTTATATAGAAAATATGAATCGGATCAATATAATGCTCATCAATCATTTTTTTAATAAGCATTTTCATCAGAGTTGTTTTACCTACCCTCCGCAGTCCGGTTAAAAATACAATTGATTTTTGATCTAAATATTTTTCTAATATTTGTATTTCATCAGGGCGGTTAATCATCTCAGCTAAGGAAAAATTTTCTTCCCACCATGGATTATATCTGTAAAATAGCTCTTCCATAAATCGCCTTATTATTTACAGTAAATATACGATGCCATCGGATAATATCAAAGAAAAGTATATGGTATGGTCGTATAAATTTTGACCCCAGCATAAATGATGAACAGTAATGGAGTATGGAATATGGGGGAAAAAATGAAATATCCCGCTCCAGACAGGCTTGACACAAAAACACAAATTAAAGCACTATACTATAAGTTAGCTTGCTCAGGTTGATCGATAGTTTTTTTTAGATATTAAAACCGTTGAAACGGTTAAAAATTAAGGTTTTATGTTTTGGGAACCCACGACTCGAAGTCGTGGGCTGCTTTGGTTGAACGGTATAAATCTGACGGTTTTATTAGGTTTTATGTTTTTTGGAACTCACGACTTGAAGTCGTGGGCTGCTTTGGTTGAACGGTATAAATCTGACGGTTTTAACGGGTTATATTCAACTGCGGGGAACTTGAGTTAGCTTGTTTAATTCAGCTCTTTTGGGAGTAATGGAATATTGGAATAATGGAGTAATGGAATGTTGGGGAATTATTTCAAGATTCTTTCACTTACTCAGGTTGATCGATAGTTTTTGTTTAGGTATTAAAACCGTTGAAACGGTTAATAAATTAAGTTTTATGTTATGGAACCCACGACTCGAAGTCGTGGGCTGCTTTGGTTGAACGGTATAAATCTGACGGTTTTATTAGGTTTTATGTTTTTTGGAACTCACGACTCGAAGTCTTGGGCTGCTTTTGTTGAACGGAATAAATCAGACGGTTTTATGCGTTACTTACAACCGCGGAGAATCTTTCCCTACGTTAAAACGTTGGATTTGGCAAGGACAGTCTTTGATGTATTTATGACAAAAAATTGCCTTGTCTATACAAACTTATCTAAAAGTTTACTAAAATATTACTATTTTTATTATATTTGATTTA
>JAJYOQ010000329.1 GCA_021796135.1 Bacteroidota bacterium | reverse complement strand
AATTGCCATTTTATTTATACTCATAATTACCTTAAGTCTGACTTTCATATTTATTTTTTTTATTAATTCGTCAGCTCAAAACAACAAAGATGTAAAAGAGAAAAAAGTCAATTTAGACCTATATGAACTAAGTTTGGAAGAGTTGGGAAAAGTTGTAATAACATCATCTAAAACCCCACAATTCACAACTAAAATTACACAAAAAGTAGATGTTATTACAGACAGGCAAATAAATAATTCAATATCCAGCAACAGAAATCTTGCAGAACTAATCAGGTATTTACCGGGAGCATCTGTTATGGTATTATCACGTAACGATGCTAATTGGGGTGCTTATGGTGGAATTGGTCCCAAATATTGTACCTATATGATAAATGGGCTTGTTATGGATGGTTTCATTGACCCTATGAGTATAAATAAAATGGCAATTCAGAGGATAGAAATTCAAAGAGGGCCGGCATCAATACTTTATCCGAACTATTTATCTCAGGATTTTGCAGGGAACCAAAGCCCGTTAGCAGGAACAATAAACCTTATATTAAAAGATGACATTAATAAGCCATTTACAACAATTGAATTTAATTACGGTTCATATAATACCTACAATGTTAATGCTTATCATGAAAATAATATTGGAGGTTTAAGCATTATTACCGGTGTAAATTATGAAAAATCGGATTATATTAATTATGGTTCCGAAAATTCTTGGCTGAATATGTTGAAAAATCCTGAATACCAAAAAGTAAAATGTTTTATAAAAGGCTCGATATATCTGGATGAATCAAAGAAGCATGAAATTACAATATTTGGGAATCAAACTTTTCATTCCGGAGATGTTGGCCGCATAAACAGACAATTTAACAACAGGTATAGCCTAATCAACTTTTCGTACTCAGGGCAAATAGCAAATACAATAAAAATTACTGCAAAATCGGGAATAAGAGTGTACAACCGTAGATGGCAGGAAGATAATTATTCCAGCACAGTTAATGATATATCACTTAAAGAAATTGATGGAGTAAAACAATTTATAATACCTGCCGATGTTTCGATTTCTTATTTACACTTTAATAACAGTAATCTTACCATGGGAGTTGATTTTCAAAATGCCGCTTATCAAACAACTGCACAACCTGTTAATAACAACAACGGGATAATGAATGATGCATCAGCTTCACAAATTGGAGCTTATTTACAGGAAGAATTGCAGTTAGACAAATTTACTCTTAGAGGCAGTGGTAGATTTAATCATATTGGATATGACATAAATAAATTAAGCGGACAGTCTCCGGGAACTGAAAATCAAGCATGGAATGTGTTTTTATATAGTATGGGTGCTAAATTCAGATTTATTGAAAATTGGACTATTTTCAGCAATGCCGGTAATAGTTTTATGTCACCAGCACTTAAATCAATAGGTGGTACTATTCATGCAAATGATACTGTAAATAATGGCCAATTACCCAATCCTAATTTAAAACCGGAAAGCGGATTGAGTTTTGATTTTGGAATTGATGGTGAATTGCCGCTTGATATTTCTTTGTCCATTCGGGCCTTTTTCAGCACAATTTCAGATGCTATTATTGATAATGTAATCAGGCAAATTCCCTCACAGACAATATCGGTAAATGCTGAAGGTAAAACAAAGGCTTATGGCATTGAATTAGGAATTAAACAAATAATAACAGATAACATTGACTGGTTTATCAATACAACAGTTACTAAGTCTGAAATAATTGATCCGAATAATCCGGACCAAAACGGAGTTGAAGTTCCATTTGTCCCGGCATTTGTTTTCAATTTAGGATGTCAGTACAGATTGCCCTTTGACATTGAGATTATACCGACTTTACATTACGCAAGCCGCATCTTTGACAATAATTCAAAACAAAGTCGCAATTCTTTTCTTACAAAAGAATTATTGAACTTACTTCTAAATAAAAACATTGCTATTATTGATAAATATAAATTATCATTAACATTAAAATTTTATAACATTACAAATAATAAATTCAATATGCCCTGGCAGTTCAGGGACCCTGGTTTCAGTATGACAGCCGGATTAGGATTATCTTTTTAATATAATAAAAAATAGTCTATGATTATGAAAAAATATACTCATTTAACTGTTATAGTATTAATTTTATTTCAACTTTTGTCTGTAGCTAAATCACAAAAGTTAGAAAGACAAGAAGCAGTTGCTGCATATATTTATAATTTCGCTAAAAATATCCATTGGCAGGATGAAAATTCAATTAATGTGTTTAAATTCCTAGTAATCGGTGATGCCGATGATGTGTCAAAGGAATTAAATAATCTTTCAAAAACCAAAAAGCTTAGAGACAAACCGATTAAAATTATTTCTTCTCCTTATTTGAAGGATATTGATAATATTAATCTTATTTATCTGCCAAATAATCAATGTAAAAATATAATAGAACTTTATGACAAAATTGAAGGGAAAAATATTCTTCTTGTAAGTGACGGTTGTGAAGATAAAAGGTTTATAATGATCAATCTTTATGAAAAGAATAAAAACCAACTTTCTTTTGAAATTAATAAGGCAAATATTATAAATCAAAATTTGAGTTTTGACTCTGAGTTACTTCTTATTGGAGGTACTGAGATAGATGTTGCAAGTTTATATCGCAAATCCCAGTATAATTTGAGGACCATGCAAAAAAATATTGATAAAATAAGCGATTCCCTCAAAAACCTTCAAACAAATATCCAGTCATCAATTAATCTCATAAATGAACAACAGACAGCAATTTCAAGACAGAAGATTTTATTAGAAGAGCAGCTAAACAAAATTAAAAATGATGAGGATTTAATAAAATCTCAAAGAGGTATCTTAGTTTCTCAACAGAAAGCTATTGACAATAAGAATCAAATTCTTAAAGACAAATTAAATGAATTAAAAAAGGAACAGGATGAATTAGAATGTCATGAGCAGATTTTGAAGAATAGACAAAAGCAAATTGAAGAGCTGAATAAAGAAATAAAGGGTAAAAACCTAATTCTGGGCTCCCAATCGGAGACCATTGTAAAACAGAAACAATTATTATATTTATCCATCATAGTCGGTATTTTGATAGTATCTCTTGTAATTGCAATTTATATTGGCTACAGAAAAAATAAACAAAAAAGTCAAATTCTGGCAAGTCAGAAAAGGGAAATAGGCAGAAAATTAAATGAAGTCGAAAAATTAAACGAACAACTGAAAAGTGCAGACCAGTACAAATCAATTTTCCTGGCAAGTATGAGTCATGAACTACGAACACCGCTTAATTCGATTATCGGCTATACAGGTATTCTCCTCATGGGTATGACCGGTCAGTTGAATGATGAACAAATAAAACAACTGAACAAGATAAAGAATAATTCTAAACACTTATTGAGTTTAATTAATGATATTCTCGACATATCAAAAATAGAAGCTGATAAAGTAGAATTGCAGATTGAGGATTTCAATTTGAGGGATTTGATTAATCAGATTGTCGAGATAATTTATCCGAAAGCTGTTGAAAAAAACCTTGAGCTGACTGCTTCAGTTAAAGATGATTTAATAATATCATCAGATGTTAGAAGGATAAAGCAAGTTATAATAAACCTTGTAACTAATGCAGTCAACTATTCTGAAACTGGAAAGATTGATATTAAGGCAGAGAAATTATCAGATAAAAATTTCAGGGTGTCAGTGAAAGATACCGGTATAGGCATATCTGAAGAAGATATGCAGAGGCTTTTTCAGCCATTTCAGCAAATTGATACTACCCTGACAAAAAAGACAAGCGGGACAGGTTTAGGACTGTATTTATGCAGAAAATTAATGAAATTGCTTGGAGGGGATATATTTGTTAAGAGTGAGCTGGGAAAAGGCAGTGAATTTTATATTGAAATGCCGATTAAGAACAATTAGAGTAATATTATGAAACGTGTACTTGTAATCGAAGACAATGAAGACAATATGTATTTAATCAAATTCATATTGGAAGCAAATAATATTAATGTCATTATGGCAACCACAGGTCAGGATGGCATGGAAACTGCAATCAGGGAAAAGCCTGATTTAATTTTAATGGATATACAATTACCTGATATAAATGGTTTGGAAGTAACAAAAAGAATCAGACAATCAGAAATAGGTTCTTCAATACCAATTATGGCAGTTTCATCTTATGCCATGACTGGAGACAAACAAAAGGCAATGGACGTAGGTTTCAATGATTACATTGAAAAACCAATAGAACCGGAAACAATAATGGATAAAATCAACAAGTATCTTTAAATAAACAATCAGTGAAGAAACATGGGAGAGAATAATATGAAAATTATGATAGTAGATGATAATTCGGATAATCTTGAGATGTTAGAAATTATTCTTAGAAGTCAAAATAATAATGTTGATACTGCAATCAACGGTAAAATAGCCCTTGAAAAATTAAAAGCAAATAAATATGATTTAATAATATCCGACATACTCATGCCTGTGATGGATGGTTTTCAACTTTGCAGGGAATGCAGAAAAGATGAAGAATTGCGAAAAATATGCTTTATTTTTTATACTGCAACTTATATTGACAGCAAAGATGAGGAATTTTCCAAATCGGTGGGTGCACAGCAATTCATACGTAAGCCACAGGACCCTGAAATTCTCCTTCAAATTATCAATGATGCATATAACAAATTCAGCGAAGCACCAATTATTCATGAAGAGCAAAAGGAAGAGGAAATTCTTAAACTTTATAATGAGAGGCTCGTTGCAAAATTAGAAAAGAAAAATATTGATTTGGAAAAGGAGATAGCAGCTCATAAAAAAACTGTTGAAGAATTAATTATTGCCAAAGATAAGGCAGAAGAGATGAATCGCCTAAAATCAAATTTCCTGGCAAATATGAGCCATGAATTAAGAACACCAATGGTTGGAATACTTGGTTTTTCGGAATTAATTCAAACAGAAAAAAACCTTGATACAACAAAAGAATTAGGAATGTTAATCAGTAAAAGCAGCAGTAGGTTGATGAATACTTTGAACTCAATTATCAATCTCTCAATAGAGACAAAA
>JAJYOQ010000328.1 GCA_021796135.1 Bacteroidota bacterium | reverse complement strand
TTTTGTCACTCATATTATTTAGTTGAACCTATCAGACAGCATGACTACGACTGGCTTTTTATTAATATTGACAGGTGGATGTTTGGCGGTGACCCCGCCTCTTTTTTGTTAAAATACTCGTTTCCTCTTCTCACAGAAATCCTTCAGATAGTTTACAGCATGTTTTATTTGCTTCCGGTAATTTTAGGTTTAACATTATTAAAAGATAAGCGGTACGTGGCGTTGGACTATGCTGTTTTTTCTATAATCTACGGATTTTATTTATCTTATCTCGGATATTTTGCATTGCCGGGCATAGGTCCTAGATTTACGCTTCATCACTTTTCGTTCTTAAACCAAAAACTCCCCGGGCTATGGTTCACTCCGTATCTAAGAGATTTTATCGATGCAGGCGAGTCCATACCTGCAGGAACCGCTAATCCTGCTGCTTTGGTACAGCGTGATGTTTTTCCAAGCGGGCACACAATGATTACCTTAATTGTGATGTATCTTTCGGTTAAATTAAAAAGCCGCTCCCGGTATTTCTTTATTCCAATCGGAACACTTTTGATTTTTGCAACTGTATACCTTTGGTATCATTATGTTATAGATTTGTTTGGTGGTTTAGTTTTTATGATTTTTTCTATCTGGACTGGCAGATATATCTTTAATTGGTGGCGAAGAAAGCTTGGTCAAGAAGAATTTGAATATGATAAATTTAATAAGCCAGGTAAGTAAATAATATGAGTGACAAAAAAAATAAAGTAAAAAAGATTTTTGATTCGATCGCTTTCCGTTATGATTTCTTAAACCATTTGTTAAGCTTTGGTACAGATTATTATTGGCGGCGGAAGGCTCTTAAGCTAACCGGGTTGAATTCCGAATCCATCCTGCTTGACGTTGCATGCGGAACTGGTGACGTAGCAATCGAAGCTAAAAGGCAGGGAGTTATAAAGATATTCGGAGCAGATTTCTCCGGTAATATGCTGAGGCTTTTCAATAAAAAAAGTAATTGGATCAAAGGTAATAATTTCCAAATGGTTGCTGAAAAGATGCCTGTAAAGAATGAATCGGTTACTAATATTACCGTTGCTTTCGGAGTGAGAAATTTTTACGATATACAGGACGGCTTTAATTCTTTTTACAGCGCATTAAAGAAGAACGGCAAAGCAACAATTATAGAATTTAGAATGCCTTCTAATCCAATTTTCAAACGATTATATAAATTTTACTTTAAAAAGATATTGCCACTAATAGGCGGATTAGTTTCAGGCGACAAAGAAGCTTACAATTATCTTCCTAATTCAGTTGAAGAGTTCGACGAAAAAATAAATTTGCCCGAACTTCTACAAAATTCGGGCTTTAGAAAAATTGAAAAGTATCACCTTACTTTAGGCATTGTACAAGTTATTATAGCCACAAAGTAATTCTTTTCACCAAGACCTATTTTAGATGGTAAGAAAGCAAAGTTTGGGTTACAGTTGTAGTTGTATCACCCAGACTTACGCCGTTTCCACTAAACGCACTGAACACCGCTCCGCTTCCCTGCCACTTTACAATTCCTATATTTTGCACAAGCCAAGCAATAGCAGAGTAACTTTTTTGTGTAGGAGTGGCTAAAGGATTTGAAAGATTTGGAATGGTAAGAGTTAAGACAAAGTTTACTTCCGCGGCAGTTTGAGTAGACTGCCCGCTAGTTAAGTTTAATGTAATAGGCTGCGTACCTAAATAATTCGCGGTTACATTTATTACCGGAATATTAAAAGAACCTATTTTTAACCCCATATCAAAAACGTCCCAAGTTTGCCCGCTTTGAAACGGAAATGAGAATGCTTTTAAAGTTGAACTAAAGGAAAGATATTTAATTAAAGAATCGGGAATTGAAGTAGACAATCCGGTAGTATCAAGGAAATAATCCACTTCCGAACTTGAGACTTTAAAGTAAGAAGCAGCCACATGAACGCCGGTGCCAAAAGCTAAGGTGTCAATTTCTTTCTGAAAAGTAACGCCGTTAATAACAGATGTCCCGCTGTATGTACTTGATCTCGTTCCGGTAATTGTACCACCAGTTGAATCAGTTGCTTGTACTGCATAGACATAATTACTGCCATCCCCGCTCGGAAAATAAACGGCCGTACCGCTAGATGTATTTGGGCTAACAGAATTGCTATTCTTGCAAGCATTAAACAAGATTCCGGTCGATATTATTAGAGCGAACAATAAAATTATTTTTTTCATAGTTATTCCTGCCTTTTTTTAATAATTATTTTTTTTAATTCGTTAAAAGCAATTGACCTATGACTAATTTTATTTTTTTCTTCTAAAGTCAATTCAGCCATTGTTTTTTGATAACCTACCGGCACGAAGAATGGATCATATCCAAAACCGCGCGTGCCTTTTCCATCTCTTATAATTTCTCCCTGGACCTCACCAAATGCGGATATAAATTTATTCCCGTCATAAAACACAGCAGCGCAGACATATTTTGCTTTGTGCGGATCGGGAAAATTTTTCAACTCAAATAGAAGCTTTTCATTGTTCTCTTTATCCGTAGCGCTTTCGCCGGAATACCGGGCCGAATAAACCCCCGGTCCGCCATCTAACTGTTCAACCAAAATACCGGAATCATCTGCAATTACCGGAACTCTAAAATTATCATAAACCGTTTGGGCTTTTATTTTAGCATTCTCCTCGAAAGTGGAGCCGTCCTCAATTATATCCGGAATATCCAAGCCTAATAATGATACAATTTTGAATTCCTTCTCTCCAAGGATTTCAGAAACTTCAATAATTTTATTTTTATTCTTCGAAGCAAAAATTATATGATTCATCTTTGGGAAATCCTTGTTCTGACCTTATAAAAAATATTTATAAGAGCACCTACCGACGTCATAGAATTTAAGATTGAAAAAACCATATCCCCTAAGAAAAATGAATACAGCATAAGGGAAAAACTACCTATACTATTTAGAACTAAAAAATATCCATTTACCCTGCAATGTTTTTCTTTAATCGTATCAAAGGTTTGGGGTACCCAACTTGCCGCTAAGGTAACTAATCCTATATACCCTATTATGTGCATTATGATTCCGTAATTTTATAATATTAAAAATTTTACGTTAATTAAAAAGTACTAAGATCTTGATTCATTCAATATATCTTCTGTCACCTCAAAGGCATATCTTAGGTGAGGGATCACAATAGAACCGCCTACTATTAGCGCCACGTTAAAGCTTTCATAAAGCTCCTCTTTTGTTGCGCCTTCTTGAATTGCTCTGTCGATATGATAAAAGATGCAATCGTTGCAGCGTAAAACCATTGAAGCTACAAGCCCCATTAATTCTTTTGCTTTAGAAGGCAAAGCGCCGTTAATATAAGCCTTATTATCCAGGGCAAAAAATTTATTAAAGTCTCTAAAGCCAGAATTTAAGATTTTATCATTCATATCAACACGATATTTTCGCGTATCTGATGTAGTTTTTTTCATTTGATTTTCGTCCATTACTTTGATTTTTTTAGTTGGTAAATATACTGCTCAAGATTAGAAACTAAAACTGAAACAAGATTTGATTAAACAAAAGTGAGCGGGGTGTTGGAGCCATGGAACAATGGAGTAGTAGAGATTTTAGTTTAGAGTACTTTAGCCATTTCATAGTCATCCATTATAAAGCCTCCACCAATATCCTGAACAATTGAGCCAAGATTCTTGAAGCCAATTTTCTCATAGGCTTTTATACTATTAATATTATTTTTATTTACTGTTAGGATTATTTTCTTTAATCCATTACCCTTGGCTAAATTCTCTACAAATTGAATGGCTTTCCTTGCAAACCCTTTCCCACGTTCACCAGATTTTATGTATATTTTACTTAAGAAAAGATCGTTAACTCTTGATATTATGCTGAGATATCCGATTGACTTATCATCTTCCCTAATTATAAAATATTGATATCCGCTTCTTATTTGTTCAGCAATTGCCTCTCGAGATTGAAATTTTTCCAGCATATACTCGACCTGATCTTTGCCGATAATTGGCGTATAATGCTCAGTCCATATTTCTTTTGCTAATGTCTCTACAACTACTATTTGACTTTCGGTTATAACTTCTTCAAATATTTTTTGATTCGACAAAATATTGATATCCATTCCGGAATTTTTATAAATGGCAAACTTTGTAGTGATTTAAAGATTTTCTCTGGCAATTCTATATAAAAATATCCCGGTTGTCAAATGTAATCTTGCACCGGGATAATTTAGAAATCTAATACAATAGACTGTTGTTACAAAAGCTACTTAATTAGAAGCCCAATTGTATACATCATAAGCGCTGAATGGCTCTAATAATCCTCCATCAACTGATTCAACATTGCCAGGATTATAAGAAACTGTTACGATATTTTTTTGAGTAAAAGGAGTGCCAATTGATAAAATGATTGTAGTATTGTCATTTTTCTTTAAAGATGCATCAATCTTTTCAGGAAAAGGGGAACCGTTTTTGTTTAAAGAGAAACTTTCTCCGGAGATTGATTGGTTTTTCATTGGTTTATCGAATGTCAGTTCTAAATGCTTCCCATCTTTTTTGACAATTGCAGACATCAGTATAGGATTAGATCCTTTTGCTGAATTAGCAAAAGATGTAATGCCGTATCCATAAGGGAACAAAGGATGGTATACGCTATCACCTACGTTAATCGGAAGTTGATTCATACTGCTGAACCAAGTATGAGAAAGTAATCCTTTAGGAGCATAATCACCAAAAAGCACATCTGATACGCCTTCGCCTTCGGTACCCGGCAGCCATGCAGCTATTATTGCATCCGAGAAGTGAAGTATAGGCTCAAGAATCATAGGCCTGCCGCTTATTAAAATAACAACAACCGGATTTCCGTAGCTTTTCATTTTTTTGATTAAGTCGACATCGGACTTTGATAAACTGAGATCGGTTCTATCGCCTCTACCTTCAGCATAAGGCTTTTCACCTATTATCACCACAGAATAATCGGCTTTTGTATTTGAAAGACCTTACGCTGATAAATCATTAATTGATTCCGTCGGCTCATATAGCCATCGCCAGGTAGCTCGCCAGTGCGTTAGAGAGTCTT
>JAJYOQ010000327.1 GCA_021796135.1 Bacteroidota bacterium | reverse complement strand
CGCCGGGAAATTGTTACGGAATAATCGGAGCAAATGGAGCAGGTAAATCTACATTTTTAAAAATATTATCTAACGAAATCGATCCATCTTCCGGTGATATTATTATCACTCCGGGGGAGAGACTTGCAGTCTTAAAGCAAAATCAGTTTGAATTTGATAAATTCGAGGTATTGAAGACGGTTATAGCCGGACATAAAAAGCTTTTCCAGTTAATGGAAGACAAAGATATACTATATGCAAAACCGGACTTTAATGATGAAGACGGGATGCAGGCATCTATACTTGAAGGAGAATTTGCGGAACTTAACGGATGGGAGGCAGAGGCAGAAGCCGCTTCTTTACTTGTAGCTCTGGGTATTAAAGATGAACTGCATAACAAAAAAATGGCTGACCTTTCGGGAAATGAAAAAGTAAAGGTATTATTAGCGCAAGCTCTTTTTGGAAATCCCGATATCCTGCTTTTAGATGAACCTACAAACCATCTTGATATTCATTCTATCAACTGGCTTGAGGAATTCTTAATTAATTTTAAAAACACAGTTGTTGTAGTTTCACACGATAGGCATTTCCTAAATAATGTATGTACACATATAGCCGATATTGATTACGGCAAAATAACAATATTTACCGGCAATTATGATTTTTGGCTTGAATCAAGCCAACTCGCACTTCAGCAGGCAAAAGATTCAAATAAGAAAACTGAAGCTAAGATGAAGGAATTACAGGAATTTATTGCCCGATTCAGTGCGAATGCATCAAAATCAAAACAGGCTACTTCAAGAAAAAAACTTCTTGAAAAAATGACTATAGAAGAAATTAAGCCCTCTTCAAGAAAAATGCCTTATATAAATTTTAAACCGGACAGGTTACCAGGCGATAATATTCTTGAAATAAAAAATATTTCTAAATCAATAAACGGTGAATCAGTATTATCAAATGTTTCATTTAAGGTTAATGGGGGAGATAAGATAGCTTTCGTTGGGTCGCATGATTTATCTAAGACAACATTATTCAAGATTTTAATGGAGGAAATTAAAGCTGATGAAGGAGAATTTGAATGGGGAGTTACTACAACTCAAACTTACTTCCCAAAGGAAAACTCATCTTATTTTAATGTTGATATTAATCTAATTGACTGGCTTCGTCAATATTCTAAAGAAAAAGACGAGACATTTATAAGAGGGTTTTTAGGAAGAATGCTTTTTTCCGGCGACGAATCATTGAAGA
Source organism: Bacteroidota bacterium (assembly GCA_021796135.1). The sequence continues at coordinate 3,855 of JAJYOQ010000327.1, read as the reverse complement.
AAGCTACTATACTTTCCGGAGGCGAAAAAGTAAGATGCATGATAGCCAGAATGATGCTTAGCGGTGCTAATTTTCTTATTCTTGATGAACCAACCAACCATCTTGATCTTGAAGCAATTACTTCTTTGAATAACGGACTTATTAATTTCCCCGGAACAGTTTTATTTGTCTCTCATGATCATCAATTTATACAGACAATAGCAAACAGAATTATTGAAATTACTCCTTATGGGATGGTAGATAAAAATATGACATTTGACGAGTATCTTGATGATCCTGATGTTCAGAAACTTCGTGACGCTTTACATGAAATTGAAATGATATAGGATAAAAAAAATGCCGGAAATTAAACCGGCATTTTCCTAAATATATAAATTTGTCTTATTTAAGTAAGACTAATTTCTTAATATCCACAAAATTACCTGCAGTTATTCGATAGAAGTAAACACCGCTTGCAAGATTCGAAGCATTTAACACAGCACTATGATTGCCGCTGTTTTGCTCCTGATTTACAAGTGTTTTAACTTCTCTGCCTGCAACATCATATAGTTTCAATATTACCTGGCTTCTTTGAGGCAATGAATATTCTATAGTAGTTGTAGGGTTAAATGGATTAGGATAGTTCTGAGAAAGTGAATAATTCTGAGGTAAGTTATTCTTCTCAACAACACTTGTCGGGATAGCTGTTACAAAAACACTTCTACCATGGGTAAACGCATATAATTGACCTGTTTGTTTTTGCAGAACAAGTTCATCAACAGGGACAAAACTTGGCATCCCATTACCGCTCACATTTACCCAATTAACGCCGTGATTCGTTGTCTGGTAAACACCTGTTTCTGTACCTATATATAATATTTGTGAATTTGACGGGTCAATCACTAATGTATGAACAGGAACATCAGGTAAATCACCGGAGATATCAGTCCAGGTACTTCCCTGATCTGACGAAAAGAAAATATGTCTCGATGGTGACTGACCATCATCGTTATAGCCGGAATAGCATGCATAAATATTTTGTTTATTATTCAGATCAACCACTATTCTTCTTACATAAGCGCCATTATTATTGGGAGGTGTAATACTGGTCCAGGTATTATTATTACCGCTAATATTCGATTTAAAGATCATCCCGTTTTCAGAACCAGCAAATGCGAGAAAAGGAGAAGATGAATTTACAATTGTAACTGCGCTTAGATTACCAAAAGCGGTATCCAGAACAGCGCTTGAATCAGGCCAATGATTATCTCCGTCAGTTGAAATCCAAACTCTATTAGAACCGGCTATCATAACATTAGAGTTTTCCGGGTCTAAAGAAAAAGGAGCAATAAAAAGTGCTGCGTTAGCATTTCCGGCGTCTGTTAGTCCCGTGGTAGCAGAAAACCAATCGACTCCATTTATAGTTTTACTAATTTGAAGATATATATATTCTTCATAAGCAATATTGGAATTTGTCTGGTCTATAGCAGCGTAGCCGCCGTCACCTCCAACAACTTGCTTCCAATACTTACCTGTGCCGTTGTATAGCAAATGTCCGTTATCCTGAGCTCCGCCGTAATAAATAGATCCTGAAGGGAAAACAGCACCGCTATAAAATTGAGTAATTTCCAAGCCATTATTCAAGCTAGTCCAGGTTTTTCCTCCGTCAGTTGATTTTTGAATACCGCCGTCGTCTCCGCAATATACTAATCCTGATTTACCCGGAACAAATGTGATTGCATGATGGTCGGCATGAATTACCGGTCCCCCGAAAAATGAATCCCAAAACGTAAGTTGAGCCCAAGTACTTCCTCCGTCGGTTGATTTCATCATATCAACTCCGCCGACGTAAATATTTTTTGAATTATTTGGATCAATTCCGATTACATTACCGTACCAGCCCTGGGAACCGAGATAGGATAAGTTAGAAGTAGAAGAAATTTTTTGTGGTTTGCTTAATGCTGCCCAGGTTGTACCTCCGTCGGTGGATTTATAGATTCCTTTAAGTCCTGCATCACCTGAGGCAGTATGGTCGGTGGATGAGACAACAGCATAGACAGTATTTGGATTTGAAGGATCCTGAGTCAAAGCAATTCTATCAACACCGCTTGTCGGGAGAGAGCTTGTTACTTGATTCCAGCTAGCCCCGCCGTCAGTTGATTGATATATTCCTCCAGAATTAGTACCTGAACTCCTAGTAGCTAATAAGATATCAGATGAGTTTATAGCAATAACATCGCATGGGGTATAATAATCAGAACTTGCACTAAGAGGTGAGATTTTAGTCCATGAATTTCCGCCATCTGAGGATTTATAAAGTCCGCCGTTAATAAAATATTTTCCCACGTTATCTTTGAAATTATAAGCAAAAGTTGCTGCATAAATATTATTATTTTGATCGATAGAAATTTTCATAGTATTTCTAAAATTCCAAATAGCAACTCCTGTTGTAGTAGATGGTAATAATGTCCATGTATTTCCGAAGTCAGTGGATTTATAAATTCCGCCTCCATATACGGCATCTAAATTAAACCATCCTTCTCCGGTACCCGCATAAACAGTATCTCCATTATTAGTCATACAGCTAATTGCGATGGGATTACTATTATCGGTTTTAGGAGTCCATGAATTCCCGCCGTCCGTCGATTTCCAGATTCCGCCTGAAACTGCTCCGATTAGTATTTCATTAGGATTAGAAGGTCTGACTAGAATTGACCTTATTCTTCCGCCAATATTTCCCGGACCAATATCATTCCAAGTTGAGATTAATTGAGCATTGTTAAAACCTTGTTTAGCCATAAGTTTTCTTCTAGTGTAATCAATAGCACGAATTCTTGAAAGAGGGTCATAGCTATGGTGGTTACCGACGATCATTTTATACCTAAATTCACTAGCAGCGTAAGGATTATCATGGTCACCTTGCGTAGGTGCTTTTGGTTCAAAATTAGCTGTTGAATTGTTTTTCTCCCACCTAATAAAAAAAGTAAAACTAAAAATAAAAACAGTTAAAAAAAGTAGAAGGGTTTTTTTCATTTGATTCCTTTCAAAAAATAAAATATTTATCCGCTTTTGAAATGTTAAAGATAATTTCAAAGATTGTCAAGTGATTTAAAAGTTATAGAATTTAGAGTGTTTTATATATTACTCAAATTTAATTTACTGGGAACTCCGCATAAAAAGTTGTACCTTCTTTTTCCGAAGATATAAAAAATACTTTGCCTTTTAAATAACGTTCGGTAAGAAGCTTCATGCTGTAAGTGCCTAATCCTCTGCCTTTTCCTTTAGTGGAAAACGAGCGCTGGAATATTTGATTTTGAATATCTTGGGGAATATATCCGGCGTTATTAACAAAAAATCTAATCTTGTTATCAAGTAGTATACAGCCAATTTTTATCCTGCTATTTTGGACCGAAGATTCTAAAGCATTTTTAAGCATATTGCCTAACATTCTTGATAATAATAATTCATCGCACACAAAATCAATCTTTTCAGAATTACAGTCGATTTCAATTTCTTTTCCAACTGAAATGTTTTGCTTACTATATATTCCGGCAATATTTCTTACAATAGATTCCGGGTTACATCTGCTCATATTAACTATTAACTCGTCACGCTCTGCAAATGAAAGATCCTGTTGAGATTTAATTTCTTCAATTAATTTATTAGAAAGATCCGCCATCATAGGTAAAAGTTCATCTACTTCTTCCTTAGAGGCATCTTTTAAGAGGCTCAAATAACTTTTTATTCCGCCGGCAGAGTTTAAAACGTCATGAAAGAAAATTCTTTCTAATGCCAATCTTCGTTTCTCATGGCTAATATCGACAAAAGTGAAGACCGAAAAATTTTGATTATCAACTTCTAATTGTCTTGTCCATA
>JAJYOQ010000326.1 GCA_021796135.1 Bacteroidota bacterium | reverse complement strand
CTTCGTTTCGCCATTAGAAGAAGCATTGTCACCTGCTTGCTGCGAAGCATCACCGGGCTGTCCTGCTCCGGGTTGGGCATAAAGTTCGGAAGCAATTTGGCTCCACACTTTATTCAAAGATTCGGTAGCCGACTTTATCTGATCGGTATTATTAGAAGCAATAGCATCTTCAACCTTTTTTATTTCAGCTTCAAGTTTGCCTTTTGAATCAGCAGACATTTTATCTTTCAAATCTTCAATCTGTTTCTTTGTTTGGAAAACTAAACTGTCAGCCTGATTCTTTACTTCGATCCCTTCTTTTTTCATCTTATCTTCGGCAGCATGTTCTTTTGCACTGTTCCTCATTTTTTCAACTTCATCTTTTGATAAGCCGCTTGAAGAAGTAATTCTAATGCTTTGCTCTTTACCGGTAGCTTTATCCTTTGCAGCAACGTGAAGAATACCGTTAGCGTCAATATCAAATGTTACTTCAATTTGAGGTACGCCTCTCGGTGCCGGAGGGATTCCGTCAAGATGGAATCTTCCCAATGATCTATTATCAGCAGCCATAGGACGCTCTCCTTGAAGCACATGAATTTCAACAGAGGGTTGACTATCTGAAGCAGTTGAGAAGACCTCGCTTTTCTTAGTAGGAATTGTAGTATTTGCATCTATTAATTTAGTCATAACACCGCCGAGAGTTTCAATTCCAAGAGAAAGAGGTGTAACATCGAGTAAAAGGACGTCTTTAACTTCACCGGTTAAAACGCCGCCTTGAATAGCTGCGCCGATTGCAACAACTTCATCAGGGTTAACGCCTTTGTGAGGTTCTCTGTTAAAAATTTTCTTAACTAAATCCTGCACCATAGGTATTCTTGTTGAACCTCCGACAAGAATTACTTCATCAATCTGTGAAGCAGAAACGCCGGCATCTTTTATAGCTTGCTCGCAGGGAATTCTTGTTTTTTGAACAAGATCGTCTATAAGCTGTTCAAATTTTGCTCGTGTCATAGTGATGTTCAAGTGCTTCGGTCCATCTTGCGTTGCAGTAACAAACGGAAGATTAACATCGGTCGATGAAGATGAGGAAAGTTCAATCTTGGCTTTTTCAGCGGCTTCTTTTAATCTTTGCAAAGCCATTGGATCTTTACGGAGATCGATGCCTTCTTGTTTTTTAAATTCATCGGCTAAAAAATCGATAATTCTTTGATCAAAGTCATCTCCGCCAAGGTGAGTATCACCGTTAGTAGATTTAACTTCAAAAACGCCATCGCCAAGAGCGAGTACAGAAACATCAAACGTTCCTCCACCAAGGTCGTAAACGGCAACGGTATGATCTTTTCCTTTTTTATCAAGACCGTAAGCGAGCGCTGCAGCAGTAGGTTCGTTGATAATTCTTCTTACTTTAAGACCTGCAATTTCACCAGCATCTTTAGTAGCCTGACGTTGCGAATCGTTGAAATAAGCAGGGACAGTAATAACAGCTTCTGTAACTTCCTGCCCTAAATATTCTTCAGCAGTTTTTTTCATTTTTTGAAGGATCATTGCGCTGATTTCGGGAGGAGAATAAACGCGGTCGCTAATTTTAACACGCGCTGAATTTCCGTCGCCAGAAATCACTTCATAGGGAACTTTTGTTTTCTCGTCCTGCACTTCGCTAACTAATCTTCCCATAAATCTTTTAATAGAAAAGATTGTGTTTTTGGGATTAGTGATAGCTTGTCTTTTAGCCGGCTGGCCAACCAAACGATCACCATTTTTTGTAAAGGCAACCACAGAAGGGGTAGTCCTTCCGCCTTCCGAATTTGGAATTACAACCGGATCATTGCCTTCCATAACAGCAACGCACGAGTTTGTAGTGCCTAAGTCTATTCCAATTATTTTACCCATCTTACTTTTACTCCTTAATGAATGAATAAGCGGTTAATTTTCCCGCTGGTTTATGAATAAGTTATTTTATTTCAATTGTTTTTTCTTTAGGTGTTTTTGCTTCAGCTTTTGCAACTGAAATTGAAAGAACACCATCTTCAAATTTGGCTTCAATACTCTCCGGATTTATACCTTCGGGCAAAGTAAACACTCTTTTGAAATTTCCAAAATATCTTTCATTTCTTAACAATTCCTTTTCTTTTTCATCTTTAAACAAGTTTTTCTTTTCTCCACTAATGGTAAGAACATTTTCCTTATAAGAAATTTTGAGATCATCTTTCTTAACGCCCGGCAATTCTAATTCAAAATAAAATTTATTTGAATCTTCAGAAATATCCACACGTGGGCTGAAGGTAAAGCCAGAATCTAGATTTAAGTTTGGAAAATCTTTATAAAATTTTCCGCAATTACCATAAAAAGACTTGTCAAATTCTTTTGCTGGTTGAAATTTTACGAATGTCATTTTTAACTCCATTTATTAATAATTTTGAATTAGGTACACATATTAAGTGCCAAAATATATTTTAAGCTTAAATAATTATAAAATAACTATTTAAGCGTATGTCATTAGAAATAAGATATTTTACCCATTTAGGCAGACAAACGGTAATTCTGGCACAGACATATAATTTAATGGCTAATGCTGTGACAATTTTTGTAAATTTGCTTATCTTTGATTAGCAAATCAATAGAGGTTAAAAGTTGTTCAACTTTGAGAGTTTTGATACCAAGGTCGACACAGAAGTTATAGGCAGAAATTTTATTTATTCTGAGGAGGTAGAATCTACCAATTCATTTCTTTTAAATAAGTCCAATAAATTTAATTCAGAAGGCACTATCCTATTAGCAGAAAAGCAATCTAAAGGCAGAGGAAGAAAAGAACGAGTTTGGTACAGCGCAAAGGGGCAAAATCTTACTTTTTCTATTTTGCTCACAAGTAAGAAATATTTCGGTAAAAAGTTTAATTTACTAAACTTTGCAACTTCGCTTTCCGTGGCATTTGCACTTGAGAATTTATTCCAGCTAAAGACAGAGCTTAAATGGCCAAATGATGTTTTAGTAAACGGGAAAAAAATCTGTGGAATTTTACTTGAGTCGACGTCTCAAGGTAATAAAATTGAAAGAGTAGTAATTGGTATCGGGTTAAATGTTAATCAGGCTTTATTTCAAGGAAATTTTAATTTAGAACCTACTTCGATTAAACTTGAGCTAGGCGAAAGCGTTGATCGAGAGAAATTACTTGCCGAGTTATTAAATACTTTCGAAGAAATACTTCAAAAGATGGAATCGAAGCCTGACGAAATCATGAAAGATTGGAAAGATCGTTGTAATTTAATCGGAGAAAAGATTTCTGTAACAGAAGAAGACAATACAAAGTATGGAATTTTTGAAGACTTAGACGAAGAGGGTTTTTTGTTATTAAAAACAAAAAATAAAATTGAAAAAATTCATTTCGGCGATGTGAGTGCTGCACAATGATCTTGACTTGTGATGTTGGCAATACCAATATCAAAACCGCAGTTTTTCGCGATGATCAAATTGGAGAAATTTACACCTTTGATAAATTAAACACTTTATTTTCTTACCTCGGGAAAATTCACCCAGAAAACTTTGCAATCGCTTCAGTAGTACCTTCCACTACAAAAAGTATAACCGATTATTTGGAATCAAAGTTTGGAGTGATTCCTTTAATTATCAGAAATGACCTAAAATTCAATTTAAGAATTGATTACGATTCCAGCGAAACTTTAGGAATCGATAGGATTTGCTCAGCCGAAGGAGCTTTCAAATTATTTAAGAACTCAACTGAATTTAATAGTTACACCGAAAAAACTTATTTAATTACGATTGACTTCGGAACAGCGACGACTATCAATATCATACATTATCCGGGCATTTTTTCTGGAGGTTTAATTGCACCCGGATTAAAAATGATGTTCAACTCGCTTACTCAAAATACGGCGCAGCTTCCGCATGTGGATGAGAAAGATTTTAAGCAGATGATAGGTAGAGACACAAAAACATCGATAGCAAGCGGGGTAATTAATTCAATTTTAGGCATGATTGAAAAAACGTTAAAACACCTTAAAGAAAACCTCGGTGCAGGTGAGATAAAAATTTTCATTACAGGAGGAAATGCGGAAAAAATTAGTCCTCACCTTAACATTAAATATGAAAATCAAAAGGCGCTTGTACTTTTAGGAGTCAAAGCTATTTTTGACATTAACAGATAGCACAATTTAAAATTTAAGAAACTTTAATAATTACATTATCTATCAATCGTGTATTTCCGATTTTGCAAGCTATCAGGAAATAATATTTCCCCCCGGATATTAAGCTATCAACCGGGGAAAATTTTCCCACATCCACAATTCTTACATAATCAATTTTAGATGAGTCAATGGAATTAATTTCATTAATCATCTTAGAAATTATTATATCTGTTAATCTTTCCCCTTCCATTACTAACTTTTCGGCGAGTTTGAGCGCTTTGAATAAAACCAGAGCATCGCTTCTTTCATTAATAGATAAATAAATATTACGTGAACTCATCGCCAAACCGTCTTTTTCGCGAACGATTGGACATGCAATTATTTCAGTAGTAAATTTTAAATCTTTTGTCATCTGGCGAATTACAGCAACTTGCTGTGCATCTTTTTGACCAAAAAAGGCATAGTCAGGCAAAACACAATTGAAAAGTATGGAAAGTATTGTTGCTACTCCTTTAAAGTGAAAAGGGCGAAACTCACCTTCAAGAATATGGGAAATTTCATTAACTTCAACAAAAGTTTGGTAATTAGGTTGATAAATTTCCGAAACGTCGGGAATAAATAGATAATCGGCACCGTTTTCTGTCAATATATTTTTATCATGCCTAAGATCGCGAGGATATTTTTCAAAGTCTTCGTTGGGTGCAAATTGAGCTGGATTAACAAAAATAGAAACAACTGTAACATCAGATTTTTGCTTAGATTTTTTAACAAGCGAGATATGACCTTCGTGGAGGAACCCCATCGTCGGCACAAAACCTATCGCCTTATTCTCAGCTTTCAACTTTCTTGAAAGCCTTTGCATTTGCTTAACGCTAGTAATAATTTTAATAGGTTACCTCAGGAAATTAACGATAAGACATTATAGATATTATTCTTTAATTCTTTTCTGGGTGAGATAACATCAACAAATCCCTGTTCG
>JAJYOQ010000325.1 GCA_021796135.1 Bacteroidota bacterium | reverse complement strand
CGTAAACCGAATCAATGTCATTATCCTTATCAGAAATATTTGCATTTATTATTAGTTGGTAACTTTGACCGGGCGGGCTAAACTGGTTTATTACTACAGTATATATCGAAATGCTATCAAGCATGGGGATACTTGGTAAATTAATTTGATAATTTAGTTTTCTGGCTTTGTTCCAGGTAACGTTGATTGTATCAGAAAGAAAGCCTGCTTTTTGAAAAACTAATTTTCCATCAATTGGTTGAATATTATTGATTTCGAAATTCCCGTTTGCATCGGAATTAATTATTATATTACCCGGTTGCCAGAGAACAGAAACCCCAGCAATACCGGTATAAGGCAGACTAAATGTTTGTACGGTTCCGTTAATCGAGGCAAAAGAATAATTTGGATTTAATGGATCAAGCGGATTATTCCTTGGAGCATTGCAGGAATTAAATGCAACTGCCGTTATGATAAATAAAGTCCAGTATAAATATTTTAAGAAAATTCTTTTGTAGACAATGATCATTTTTGATTTCTGATTTTTGACGATGAACGCTTATGGCTATTTTACCAAATATGGATAATACCGTATATAATTTAATAAAAATTCGCCAAACAGGGTGTTATGGAAAAAACATATTAATCATTGCTATCAGAAATAGTTGAGTAAACACTATGAACCATATTTCAGTGAAAGCATAATTTATTGGAAACCGCCTTGGTACGTAAGTATGCCGGGGGGGACAGCGGCACTGCCGCTTCCTACCCGATTAAACAATATCATATTCAAATTAGCATTTATATACGAACAAGAATTTATATCATTACAAAAACGGCATTTGAGAAACCGATGAATTGGTTAAAAGGCATTCTTATCATTTTTTCCCCACCAATAAAATTCGTTGGCTGCTATTATGCCTTTTAATCGATTTCCTTCTAATGACCACTTTTATTTTTAATATTAAATCGACGCCTATGTGTAGGAATGTTATAGGAAATTTTATTTTGGTTGGACAGATATGATTCATTTAGAGTAATTTTGATGCTAGAGTTTATCAATTAGTTTTGTTAATTTTTATAAAATAATTTTACAAATATTTTATAAAAGATGAAGATGAAAAATATATTACTGTCATTTTGTTTTATTTTTATTTTCTGTTTTCAATTAAGCTATACGCAGGAGCCATCGCATTATAACTGGGGAACTTTCACAAAGGCGGATTCACTCCGGGGTTATTTGTCCCCCCCTCGCTCGTGTTATGACGTTACTTTTTATCATCTTGATATTAGTGTTGATACTTCAACCAAATCAATTAAGGGATATAATTTAATTAGGTTTAAAGTTGTAAATGCTTTTCAAAAGATGCAGGTCGATTTATTCCCTAATATGAAAGTGGATGGAATCAAATTTGAAGACGGGACGACTTTAAAGTATACGCGAGATTACGGCGCGGTTTTTATAACTCTCCCCAGTGAATTAAAAAAGAATACCGAACATCAAATTGTTTTTTATTATTCAGGCAAACCGCAAATTGCAGTAAACCCGCCGTGGGACGGCGGATTCATCTGGACTCATGATAAGGAAGGAAATTCCTGGATAGAGGTGACTTGCCAGGGAACCGGTGCAAGTTTGTGGTGGCCAAATAAAGATCACCAATCCGATGAACCGGATAGTATGCTTTTAAGCATTACTATCCCAAAAGGATTAGAAGATATTTCCAACGGAAGATTGAGAAGCAAAGTCGATTTATCCAGCAGACAAACTCAATATAATTGGTTTATAAGTTATCCGATAAATAATTATGATGTTACACTCAACATCGGCAAATATTCTCACTTTAGTGATGTTTATACGAGCAGCGACAGTTCCAAACTTACATTGGACTATTATGTAATGCCGGAAAACCTGAAAATAGCGAAAGAACATTTTAAGGAAGTGAAAACGATGTTGGCTTGTTACGAAAAATATTTCGGCAAATATCCTTTTTATCGTGACGGTTATAAATTAATTGAGTCTTCCCACAACGGCATGGAACATCAATCTGCAGTAGCTTATGGAAATCATTATCTTTTAGGATACGAAGGGCGTGCAAGTTCCGAAGTGGGATTGAAATTCGATTTTATTATCATCCATGAAAGCGCTCATGAATGGTGGGGCAACAGTATTACTTCGAAAGATATTGCAGACATGTGGATTCATGAAAGCTTTGCCGCTTATGCGGAAGCTCTTTATGTTGAATACAACTGGGGACGAAATGCTTCCCTTGAATATATAAACGGGAAAAGGCAAAATGTTAAAAACAATAAGCCAATAATAGGTCCTTATAATGTTAACCATGAAGGCTCCGGGGACATGTACGATAAAGGTCAACTCGTACTCAATACATTACGGGATGTAATAAACAACGACTCACTCTGGTTCGGCATACTAAAGGGAATTCAGAAAAAATATGCATATCAAACAGTTGATGCGGATGATATTATCAATTATATAAACAATGCTACCGGTACAAACTACGATTATTTTTTCGAGCAATATCTTCGATATACAAAACTTCCGCTGCTTGAAGTAATCATTACGAAAAAAGGTACTGAAACTTCATTAAAATATAAATGGAATGCAGATGTAAAGGATTTTAGGATGCCTATAAAAGTAACAACTTCAAAAGATCATTTTAATTTTATTTATCCGACGACCAAATTTCAAACAATGAAGTTGACTGATTTCGATCCGAAAGACTTCAAAATCGATAAGGATGAATTCTTCTGTGGAATTAAAATATTACGTTATTACATTGACCCTAAGAGCAGTATAGATATATAAAGTATAATCTCTCACTTCGGTGATACAACTCTTAGCCTTGCATTAAAAGAATTTACCTCAAAAATATGTATTGTACAGGATGAAGGAATTATCTTTGATATTGATAACGAAGATGATTTTAAGAAAATCATATCACCAATAATTTAATGTGTCGAATTTCTTATGATAAAAGTAATAAAAGCTTTAGAAAAATGCCTATCCGAAAACATTCCTTGCGTTGAGGTATCAATTATTAATATTTCAGGTAGTGTCCCTGGTAAGGTAGGCTTTAAAATGCTTGGCAGAGCTTTCTACCGGTGAAGAAAGCATTGCTGACTTTAGTAAAAAGTTTTTTAATAATGCCACTCCACTCGAAAAGAATGCTTATAAAATTCCTTTATTCAGAAATTTATTAAAAAGAATATTGATTGATCTTACTGTATAGTCTAGAAATATTCCACATTAGTTTGAGTATCTGTGCTATGTTGGGGATTTCTCCCTTTGGTCGAAATGACATCTGGAAGTTGTGCAACAGGCTCGGTAGGCAGGGTCGAATGACACAGGTGATTGAATTTCATATCAAAAGATCCATTATGCCAATATTCCCAGGGGAAATTTTGGCATAATGTAATATGTTCTAATAAGAATTAGACGAACTACTTTAACCTATCAAAACGGGCTTGGAAGAATCTTAGATATTTCGGTTCATAAGTCATCTTCAATCCTTTAATAGATTTTCGGTTTTCATAGACTGACACTACAGACTCATAGGCTACATCAATATGAGCTTGAGTATAAACCCTTCTAGGTAATGTTAATCTGACTAGCTCAAGTTTAGGGAAATTATGGTCGCCCGTTTTTGCATTTCTACCTGCAGATACAATTCCCCTTTCCATTGCTCTTACGCCTGAATCGATATAGAGCTCCAAGGCAAGTGTCTGTGCCGGGAATTCAATTTGCTTAAGGTGAGGTAAAAATCTTTTTGCATCAAGGAATACAGCATGTCCACCAATTGGCTTTACTATAGGAATATTAAATTCTAATAATTTATTACCGAAGTATTCAACCTGACCAATTCTTGATCTGATATAATCATAATTAGTCATCTCTTCTATTCCGCGTGCCATAGCTTCCATATCTCTTCCGGCAAGTCCGCCGTATGTATGAAGTCCTTCGTAAACTACAACCATGTTACGGGCTTCTTCATATACCTTTTTATTTTTCGTTGCTAAGAAACCGCCTATGTTAACAAGCAAATCCTTTTTAGCGCTCACCCAGATGCCTTCGAAGTGAGAGCACATTTCTTTTAATATCTGAGCTATAGTTTTATCCTTATAGCCTTTTTCACGCTGTTTGATAAAGTAGGCATTCTCAACAGCACGAGTTGCATCGAGCCATACTTTAATGCCATGTTTTTTTGAATAGTTTTCTAAGTCAATGATGTTTGCCATTGAAATAGGTTGCCCGCCAGCCATGTTGACCGGTCCAGCTATGCTAATGTATGGAATTTTTTTAGCGCCGACTTCTTTAACAAGTTTATCTAATTTGTTTAAGTCTACGTTTCCTTTAAATGGGTGTTCGCTCTTCGGATTATGGGCTTCATCAATGATAATATCGACAAAAGTTGCTCCGGCAAGTTCTTGATGCAGTCTTGTGGTTGTAAAGTACATATTCCCTGGAACATAGTCACCGGGCTTAATAAGGATTTTGGAAATCAAATGTTCCGCAGCCCTTCCTTGATGAGTAGGAACAAAATAAGGATAACCGTAATATTTTTTAACATTATCCCATAAGTAATAGAAATTTTTGCTGCCTGCATAAGCTTCATCGCCGAGCATCATTCCCGCCCATTGATAATCGCTCATTGCGTTAGTGCCGCTGTCGGTAAGTAAATCAATATATACATCATCCGATTTTAACAGGAAAGTATTGTAGCCCGCCTCTTTAGCAGCCTTCTCCCTATGTTCGCGTGTGGTCATTTTAATTGGTTCAACAACCTTTATTTTGAAAGGTTCAGCCCATGATCTTCTTGCTAATTTTTTAGCCATAACATCTCCGAATAATTTTATTTTATGAAAATGAACTTACATTTAGCTTGTTGTTTTTATTATAAGCAGAATTTTTTAGAAACATAGTTCAACTGTTTCTTTAATAGTTTCAAGTACAATTGTTGTGTTTGTAGTTCTTATAGATCCGATAGTTGAGAATTTAGTTCGGAGCAATTGAGTAAGCGCATCAGTATTTGCCGCTCTTACTTTTACAAGGAAGCTATCCTCACCGGCTACAATATGGACTTCCAGCACTTCAGGAATTTTTG
>JAJYOQ010000324.1 GCA_021796135.1 Bacteroidota bacterium | reverse complement strand
TCGTCCCGATGATATAGATTTAAATAACCATGTTCATAACACTAAGTTCCTGGATTATGTTCTAGCGGCGCGTTATGATCAAATGATTAATAATTATAAAATGTCCATGGGCGAATTTCATAACCGTGATTATAATTGGGTAGTGAGCGCTACGTACATTGAATATAAGCGGTCATTAAAGCTGGATGATAAAATAGTGGTGCGCACACAAATAGACTCAATTAACGGAGCACAGTCGAAGGTTAATTTCTGGATTGTTAAAAAAGAAAATGATAAAATTGCCGCAAGCGGTTATTTAACTTATACAATGATTTCAATCAGCACAGGCAGACCGGTAAGAATACCCGAAGAAATAATTCAGATTTATTCGATTTAGCCAATCCTAACGGCATGATAGCAGGAAACAGGGATACTTTCTAATTTCAGTAGATAAAAAATATTAGGATACTCACAACAAAGACAGTTAAAGCAAGACGGGAAGAAAAATCCCTGTAACGTTTTTTGATTTCACCCCAAATTTTAGCGACAATTATCATCGAAATAGCCAACGCGACTGTAAAAATAGATGCCTGCCAAACATTAAAGGTGCCTCCGTATATAGAAGCTACATTAGAACCGTTTAGGATATGACGGTAAAGCACTTGAAGATGAAGCCAGTATACCAAAAGAGATTCTCTTCCTATATCCATTACGAAAGTAGATTTAGTTTGCCTTACTTCGGCATATAACCAGCAAAGCCCTAACAGAAATAAAACATAACCAAGCCGCTGAATAAAAAATAGCGGATGCGGTTTTATAGTAATGTGACCTGACTGAAAAATATCCGAAAGGAACAAGTGTCCGGCGAAAGCCAGTAATAAGCCGATTAGACCAATCATGTACATGAATTTTTTCTCTTCACCTTTTTCTCTTGCTTCGAGGTAATAGGGACAAATTATTGCGCCGGCAAGTAAAAATCCCAGCCATGGAAATAGCGGGAAATAAGATCCTGCACCGGCATTAAAATAATCAGCTATAAACGGGTGCAAGAATTTAGTAAAATCAATCTGCCAGACAAGAGGTGAAATGAGTATAACAAAAAGGAAGCTTATGATCAGAAAAATATTATAATGTTTATCTGATTTGAAAATTAATCTTGCAATGAAAATGAATAAAAGTCCTGCGGCAATACACTGAAGAATATCGACATTATATGCCGCCAGCATCATATCCTGATTCGCACGTTCATGAATAAGTCTTATCGAAAGAAAAGGAATATGGAGGGAATAACCTGCTAAAAAAATCATTGCAATTCTGGCGATCTTTTTCCAAAATTTAATGCCGAATGTTCTTAGCTCATCTAAGTTTCTTTGAGTAGAAAGGATAAATGCGAAACCCGAAATAAATAAAAAGGAAGGGGCAACCAATCCGTTTATAAAAGTTAAATTACTGAACCACTCGGTTTTTTGTAATTCAGGTTTCAGCAATACATTGAAAGAATGCACTTCAAACATAACCAGAAGTGCCCACCCGCGAAGAAGGTCGACAAAAACAAATCGAATTTTTTCTTTCAAGATTTAAATGGATCTATTGCAATAATTAAATTAAAGTAAAAAAATATTTATTGTGAAAAAATATAATATTTTTAAAGATTCGCAAACCAATTTCGAAAAATTTCCGATTATATTTTTTAGGTTATCTATCCTGAATCGTTCTTTGCAGCATCCAATACGGATATGCACGCGGTGGCTTGCTTAATTCATCGAGGCGCGTTACTTCCTCAGGACTCATTGCCCAATCTGAAGCCTTTAAATTTTCAGCCAGCTGCTCTTTGGTTTTTGCACCGATAATAACAGATGATACAGCGGGTTTTCTTAACAAATAGTTTATTGCCGCCTGAACTATTGATGCTCCGTGATTATTAGCAATACGTTCCAGTTCATCAACTATATCAAATCCTTTTTCTTCATCAAATTGAAGAAATTGGTTTTCAGGATCTGTTCTCCGGGCTTTTTCAGGGCGGGCTTTTCCTCTCCTGTATTTACCCGTTAGGAAGCCGCCACCGAGCGGACTCCAGGGAAGGATTCCTAATTTTTGATCCAGGCACAGCGGGACTAATTCATTTTCTAAATCGCGAGCTATTAGAGAATAAAACGCCTGCAGCGTAACAAATTTTTCTAAATTTTGTTTTTCTGAAATTGATAATGCTTTCATTAACTGCCAGCCCGTGTAGTTTGATACTCCGATGTATCTCACTTTTCCCTGTCGTACCAAATCATCAAGCGCACGAAGTGTTTCTTCAATCGGAGTATACGGATCAAAACTATGTACCTGATATAAGTCTATGTAATCAGTACCTAATCTTTTTAGACTTGCATTACAGTTCTCAATAATATGATGGCGGGATAAACCGACATCATTTGGTCCTTGTCCGGTCCTTCCTCTTACCTTTGTTGCAAGAATTATATTATTTCTTCGAGTTCCGAGTGCTTTGCCCAGCATTTCTTCCGATAGTCCTTCTGAATAAACATCAGCAGTATCAAAGAAATTAATTCCGCCTTCAAGTGCCAGGTTCACCAATCCCGTAGCTTCAGATTGCTCAAGCTCTCCGATTGATTTCCAGTATCCCCGTCCTCCGAATGTCATTGCTCCGAAACATATTTCAGAGACTTTTACGCCCGTGTTTCCAAGAAATCTTAAGTTCATAATATCGCTCCTTTTGAATTTTTAAATTATAAATTCCATTGTGTTAAAATAATCTTCATTTGATCTTACTTTCACTTCTATTTTACTATAGACAACCGAATTAGAAGGAACACTTTGAGTTACCCATGCATTGCCGCCAATTATACTGTTTCTGCCGATAACTGTCTCGCCTCCGAGAATTACTGCTTGAGAATATATTATTACGTCATCCTCAATTGTGGGATGGCGTTTTATATTAGAAAGTGATTTGTCAACGCTTAATGCACCCAAAGTCACGCCCTGGTAAATTTTAACATTCTTACCAATCTTTGTCGTTTCGCCTATAACTATGCCTGTTCCATGATCTATAAAAAATGGCGAGCCGATCTCTGCTCCCGGATTAATATCAATGCCGGTATATTGATGAGCATGTTCGGTCAAAATTCTTGGGATTATAGGTATCTTTATTTTATATAATTCATGAGCAAGCCGGTATATAAGGATTGCCATGAATCCCGGATAGGCTAAAATAACTTCATCGACGCTTTCTGCTGCGGGATCACCCTTATAAATTGCCTCAGCATCTTCCCATAGCATATCATGTACCGAAGGAATTTTAGAAATAAACTGATGAGCAATATCTTCTAAATAATTTTCAGATTGTTCTATTGTCAGCTTCAAAAGCGAAATAAGATTTCTTTCAAGAAGCTGCAGTTTCGATACTACATCTTCCTGGGAATAGTAAACTTTATTAGAAAAATGAGGGAAAAGGAAATCTTTTAGTTCATTAAGGAAATCGATCGATTCAATTTTAAGCGAAGCATTGCACGAATGCAATTCTCTTTTAACTAAAAGTTTATTTGCAAATTCAAAATAGGGAGAATCTTCTTGAATTTTATTTATCATAATGCACCTTAGTAGTTTTACTTAAATAAAAAAATAGGCAATACTAATTTAAATAAAATATATACAGCTTATTGTTGTTTTAAGCAAAAGCTAAACGGTGTTAATATTTGAGGTATACGATTTTGAATTAAAAAGGTCATTTCCATAATTTTACTAGATAAAAATTTCTTAAATTCACAGAAAGAATAATATATTTTTTTAATTGTGGATGTTGAATTTTGAATGAAATGATATGAAAATATTAATACCTAATATAGAAACTTTAACTTAATCACTGTAAATAATATTTAGGAGTAATGAAAAAATGAAGTTTTCCGACAAACGTTATACAGAAATGGAATACAAAAGGTGCGGCAAAAGCGGGGTAAAGTTACCTGCAATTTCAATAGGATTATGGCATAATTTCGGAGGCGTTGATGTCTATGAAAATATGAGAAGGATACTATGGAAAGCATTTGATAATGGTATTACTCATTTTGACTTAGCTAACAATTATGGTCCTCCTTACGGATCTGCCGAGGAGAATTTCGGAAGAATTCTTAAACAGGATTTTGCGGGATATCGTGATGAATTAATTATTTCAACTAAGGCAGGTTATGATATGTGGCCCGGACCTTACGGTGATTTTGGTTCGCGGAAATATTTAACCGCAAGTCTTGATCAGAGTCTTAAAAGAATGAATTTGGACTACGTAGATATTTTTTATTCACATCGACCGGATTATGATACGCCTGTTGAGGAGACTATGGGAGCTTTGGCATCCGCTGTACAGCATGGCAAAGCCCTCTATGCAGGGATATCTAATTATCAGGCAGAAAGAACAACCGAAGCCATTTCCTCGCTGAAGAGTTATGGTATTCCATGTTTAATTCACCAGGCAAAATATTCTATGTTTGAAAGATGGGTTGAAGGTGAATTATTAGACGTATTGGAAAAGTCCGGAGTTGGGTTGATTGCTTTTTCACCATTGGCTCAAGGTCTTCTTACCGATAAATATTTAAATGGAGTTCCCGTTAATTCCCGTGCTTCCAAGGAATCCGGTGCATTGAAAGTGAAAGATATTACAAAAGAGAAATTAGATAAAATAGCTAAGCTTAATAAATTAGCTTTAAGCAGAAATCAATCCTTGGCTCAGTTAGCAATAATATGGCTCTTGAGGGATAAAAGAGTTACTTCAGTATTGGTCGGAGCAAGTAGTCCGGAACAGCTAGAAAATAATTTGGAGTCGTTAAAAAATTTAAGTTTAACTTCTGATGAACTAGAGGAAATAGAACGAATAATAGCATAATTGGGGAATTTCTATAGTATCTAAGAGATTTAAAGTCAACTTTAGTTGATTTTTGGGAATATATTTAACAATATGCTAATTCGATGTGCAAGAATAATCTTCAGATACAGAATGCGAAATTCCTATCATTTCTTACTCATATTTCCGGAATAACATAATAACTCTCATTAACGATCAAAACATTTTTTTTGAATTATTAGAATGTGTCTATAACTTTCAATATATTATAATCCTAATTGTTCATTTGA
>JAJYOQ010000323.1 GCA_021796135.1 Bacteroidota bacterium | reverse complement strand
TTTTTATTTTTTGCTTAGTAAAAATTTCTTAATATATTTCTTACAATTATCTATCAAGTTTACTTAAAAGGATTTGCCTTTCGTATATATATACCTTGCCCTGAATATTAATTAATCAGTCCATTTAATTATTTGAGTTTTCAACAAGGAATTTTTGTATGTACAAAAAGGAAATACTTTCCTTTACACTCCTAATCTTTTTATTATTAACTTTTGCAAGTTTTGGGCAAAACAATAATACTTCCACAATAAGCGGTTATGTATATGATAAATCGACCGGTGAATCTTTAATAGGAGCTAATGTTTATATATCGGGAACTAATTTGGGAAATATTACTAACAATAACGGTTATTTTGTAATATTAGATGTTCCAAAAGGCAAACAAAAATTAACTATAAGCTATATAGGTTATAAGAATATCCGGAAAAATCTGGATATAGACGGAAAACACCAAATATTAAAAATCTATTTAGTTCCGGAAGCATATAAAGTCGGGGAAATTCTAGTTAAAGGTGATTCAATTAAACTTGCAGATAAACTTTTTGCAAAACCACTCTCCACAATTGTAATGAATTCTCAGCAAGTTAATGATATCCCAAAGGTAGTTGAAGCTGACCTTCTCCGCGCTTTGCAAACTATGCCGGGAATAACATCGCTCTCTGATTTTTCTTCAGCTATTTATGTCCGCGGGGGCACTCCGGACCAAAATTTGTATCTGATTGACGGGGCTGAAATTTATAATCCGGAACATGCTTTCGGTATATTCTCGACCTTTAATACAAATGCCATCAAAAGAGTTGAGGTCTCTAAAGGTGGTTTTGGCGCAGAATATGGAGGGAGACTTTCTTCGGTAATAAATGTAATTAACCTTGACGGTAACCGAAATAAATTTGAAGGTAACTTTAATTTAAGCCTTATTGCTGCTAATTTAACTCTGCAAATGCCTCTGGGTTCTTTTGGTTCATTATCAGGATCTTTTAGAAGAACTTATATCGATCAAACCTATTCAAAATTTATCAAAAATCTTCCAAATTATTATTTCGATGACGGAGACTTAAAAGGATTTTTTCAGCTGGGAGATAAAGATAATATTACAGCTAGCTATTTCGGAAGCAGCGATAATCTTGATTTCCAGGTAAATAATACCTCTCCTCAAAGTCCTCACGTTCTATATAACTGGGGCAACAAGCTGGGATCCATTAATTGGGTGCATCTGTTTAACGATAAAATTTTCTCGAGCTTCCTAATTACTAACAGTAATTTTAATTCTAATTTCAGTTTCAATCAATCACAGCCGCTTGAAGAAACTAATTCTTTAATCGACTATACTGCAAAAGGATCTCTCGTTTATTATTTAACTAATCAAATGAACCTAAAAATAGGCGCAGAGTATAAACAGCTTAATAATTTGTATAATTTTAGCTGGAATTCCGGTCTTGTGGATTTTACTAATAAGGCTAATGAAATAAATGGATACGCTAGCCTTATTTGGCAGCCGGACCCTATATGGAATATCGAAGCCGGATTAAGATATAATAAGTTTGCCTCCGACAAAACTTTCACAAATTATGAACCGCGATTGTCATTGAAGTATCGGCTGTCTGAAACAAGCAGTTTAAAATTTGCAACGGGATTGTATGATCAATATGTAGATAGTATTCAAAGATTATTTATTTCAAGTATTTGGATGATGGCAGATAAGAATATTAAAAGTTCTTCTGCTAGTCATTTTATTTTTGGTTACGAAAAGCAAATAAGTAACTTTTTTGTCTTTGAGGCTGAAACTTATTTAAAAAATTATAAAAACTTGTATATATTTAATCAAAATTATACTGCCCAAATAAAGCCGAATTATTTTGAAGCAAATGGTAATCCGGTTTATACTTCCTCTCAAAATTTATTTACCAGAGGAGACGGAAGATCCATCGGTCTTGAGTTGATGCTGAGAAAAGATATCGGAGCCGTTACTGGATGGATTTCTTATTCATTGTCTCAAACAAAGTATACTTTTGATGGTATAAATCAAGGTAACTCATTTTTACCGAGACAGGACAGAACATCTGTACTTAATTTTGTTCTAAACGGAAATGTTACTGATATATTCAATGGCAATTGGAGCGGAATTGCTTCAAAACATTCTTCAAATTGGCTGCTGGGATTGAATTTCATTTATACTACCGGACAACCAATTACAGTTCCGGCTTCTGCCTATTTTGTCAACTCTCTTCCAAATTGGGATAATTATAATACCGGAAGTCAGAACCTTCCGGGATATAAGTTATACCCGGGAACAATTGATACTTACAGACTTCCGGCATATATAAGATTAGATGTAAGCATTACTTGGGAAAAAGACTACGGATCATGGTCTCTTGCCCCGTATCTTCAAATTTTTAATATCGGCAACAGAAAGAATGTCTGGTTTATAAGTTATAGCAGCAATATTACAAATGGAATGATTGTACAAAATATAACTACTGTTGATATGCTCCCTTTTCTACCGAGTCTCGGCGTAACTATCAAATTTTAGAAAACAAAATTATTATTCTATATGAAATACATAAAATTATTTATCACAGTTATCCTTTCCTTTATATTTTTTGAATGCGGTAACCCTGGTGTTGACGTAAATAACGCTCCTTATGAGCCAAAGATAACCGTAGAAGGATACTTATATTGCGGTGAATCGGTTGACGATATAAAGCTCATGAGAAATTATGCTCTTGGCGCCCCAATTGACCAGTCTCAGCTTTATCTCACTCCCTTAATGAATAAAGTTATAATCACAATAAATGGTATACCTCTGACTTTTGATCCGCAGAAGAATTCATATTTTAATAACCAGATTATTGTAGATTATGGCAAATCATATACTTTAGAAGTATATGCAACAATAGACGGTAAAAATCTTCATACTACATCTACAACTACGACACCTCAAAAGGGGTTCTCAATTTTAAATAAAAATCTTGGAACTTTTGCCTATAACTCAGCCCCAATTACCATTAATTTTAGAACCTCTCCCGGCACTGAGTTTTACGTTTTTTCAATTGTACCGGATTCAGCAAGTCTTAATAATTTTATATACAATAATGCTTTTAGATCTAATCTGGATACCGTTAAAATTTTGAATAATTTTAATGATTATAAGTTCAGATATCAGACTTTAAATAATATAAATTCTTATTCTAATAATACTTATCCATTTACTTTAAATATCCGGGATATGTGGTTTTATAGCAATTATTCAGTTATTGTTTATGCTGGCGACACTAATTTCAAAGACTATTTGATGACCGCACCTTCGGTTCAGGAATTTGACGGTAATTTCCATGAACCTGTTTTAATTTTTAACGGAGACGGTATCGGTGTCTTTGCATCTGCAATTAAAGATACTGTGACTTTTTCAATTACAAGATAATACTTACATTGATTTCAACTAATTAAATATTTTGTTTTCATATTTAAATATTCTTTCTTTGGATAATTACATTATTTAATCTTTGAAGGCATTTATGAATTATGATTTGACATTTGAAGAAGTCAGGTTAATTGGTTCTTTAATCGAAAAAGAATTGACTACACCTGAATATTATCCTCTTACCATAAATTCTTTAATGAATGCCTGTAATCAAAAATCAAATCGTGAACCCGTAGTTTCTTTCGATGAGAAAATTATTGAAGAAACATTGGAAAAACTTCGTGGAAAAGGGCTGGCAAGGAGAGTTACCGGAAACGATATCAGAGTAGCAAAATATCGTCAGACTTTTACTGAAGCATTAAATCTATCGCCTGATGAAACTGCCGTCATTTGTACACTTTTGCTTCGAGGAGCCCAAACTCCGGGAGAAATCAAGAGTCGAAGCGGGAGAATGTTCGACTTTGAAAGTTTGACACAAATCGATGAGGTTCTGCAAAAATTGATTAAAAAAGAAAATCCTATGGTAATTAAACTCCCGAGACAATCCGGCTTGAAAGAATCAAGATTTACGCATTTGTTTTCAGGGCCTCCTATTATTAAAGAGACAGAAGAAGCTGAAATTTTGGATCAGATAGGAATTGATAGTAGGATAGAAAAATTAGAAAAAGAAGTAGAATATCTGCATTCTGAACTAAATAATTTAAAACTAGAATTTGAAAAATTTAAAGACCAGTTTTAATTTAATAAGTAATCATTTTTTCATTTCCCGTTGACAATTTTTTTAAGCCGGTTGATTTCATCTCTAAGTGAAGCTGCTTTCTCGAACTCTAAATCTTTTGCTGCCTGATGCATTTCATAAGTTAACTGTTCAACCAGATCCTTCTTTTGTTCAGTATTCATATATTTTAATATTGGTTCGGATACTTTAGCAAAGGAGAAATCCTGCTTTTCCTCCTTCTTACGAACATCGGCAATTGAAGTAGAGGACATAATTTCTTCAATGCTTTTATATATAGTCTGAGGGGAAATATTATTCTCAATATTGTACTGCGTCTGAATTTTCCTTCTTCGCTCTGTTTCATCAATTGTTTTTTTCATTGAATCGGTTATAACATCTGCGTACATAATAACCCTTCCATTGACATTTCGGGCTGTTCTTCCGGCAGTTTGCATAAGTGAACGGGCGCTTCTTAAAAAACCTTCTTTGTCGGCATCAATTATTGCAACCAGTGAAACCTCCGGTAAGTCTAGCCCTTCTCTTAAAAGATTGACGCCTACGAGTACATCAAAATCTCCCAGACGCAGATCCCTAAGGATTTCTACACGCTCAAGAGAATCAATATCGCTATGAATATACCTTACTTTTATACCTATTTTATCAAGATAATCAGATAAATCTTCAGCCATCTTTTTTGTAAGAGTAGTAACAAGTATCCTTTCTTTAATTATAACTCTTTTTCTTATTTCTCCTATGAGATCGTCTATTTGACCTTTTATCGGTCTAACTTCAATTTCCGGATCAAGTAAACCGGTTGGTCTTATAATTTGTTCCACAATGACTCCGCCGCTTTTTTCAAGTTCATAATCGGACGGTGTGGCGCTGACAAAAATTACCTGATCCAGCATGCTTGTAAACTCTTCAAACTTCATTGGTCGATTGTCCAAGGCGGATGGAAGGCGAAAACCGTACGCAGATGT
>JAJYOQ010000322.1 GCA_021796135.1 Bacteroidota bacterium | reverse complement strand
TTTGTTGAGTCTTCTTATTAAACACTTCAAGAATTATTATTGCATCATCATCGATTCTATAAATAATCCGCCATATACCTGTTTCATCGTTAATTCGGAGTTCGTGACAGTTGGAACCAATATTTGGCATTGGCCTCGAATGAGGCATATTCAATTTTTCTCCCATCTGAAGAAGTCGGAAAAGAAATCCAGCTTCAATCCTGGCAGCAGAAGAAAATGGTGGTGTCTTTATTTCACCATGCAGCCATATGAGAGGTTTATCGTTTATTTTCATGCAAGCAAATATATGTCATATTTGACATAATTTCAATTACATAGATCATTAGGCGAGCATATTTAATAAGTAAAAAGTCAATAAAGTAAAAAAAATATTCATCGTTCAATGCAGTCCCGGTTAAAGCAGGATAGAGTTCTTTGATTAACTGATCTATAAGTGTTTCTTACTTTAACAAACAATAATGTCGTTGATATCTAAAAGATAAAAGGCAAACCAGACCTTCCCGAATCAAGTTCGGGACAGGCATTTTGGGTTATGCTAACAGAAATCCTGAAAGCTGTCCCGATTTAATCGGGACAATACCAGATATTTTATAGGCATAGGTGTAGTTACCCAACCCGCCTGCCGGACGGGCAGGTCCAGCCGGAGGATTATACTTGGAAGTTAAGAAGAAGCTGGGCGAGAGTATGGGAATCAACTTTATCAGTTTTAATTTTGGTATAAGCAATGGCTTTAACAAATTTAGCATGAGCAAGGACCATAGGAATCTTGAGAGAAGCGAGGAGATCATTCAGCCAGTACAAGGTCATGGTTGATTCGACAGTAGTGATATTTTCATTACCGAGGTCTGAGAAATATTGAACAAAATTATGGTCAACATTTTTACTATCAGCTTGCTTAACAATGCTGCCTGAAGAATCGACAGTAGTCAAGTAAGAAGAAAATTTATGAAGATCGATACCTGTGTAATACATTTGATATCTCCAAAAGGTTTTGTTAATATTTGGAGTAACATAATTTGTTTTTTCTTATTGGAAATATCATGCGGGGCAAGCTGACCGCGAGTATTAATCGGCATTTGTTTGGTTTTTAAGTCTGTTCTTTTTTACAGCTTGTTTGTGCGGCTGTAGTGCTGTTGTAAAAGTATGTTCTAATTAAGAATATGTTTAACTAATGCGGCATTGTTGTGTGGGGCGGACAGCTTACCCGCGACGCCGTTTTACCACTAATAAATTATGGCAAAGAAATTTAAATCTGGAAAGTGTGCTCATTGTTTAAGTTTTAGTAACGAATTAACTTCTGATCACGTTTTCCCTAAATCTTGGTATCCATTAACAACTCCACCTAATATGGAAAAGTGGCAAATGCCATCTTGCATAAAATGTAATAAAAAATACGGTGAAATTGAGAATGAATTATTAATTCGGTTTGGTCTTTGTGTTGATCCATTTGAATTAAGTTCACGTGGAATTGCAGAAAAAGCATTGAGAGCTTTGAATCCATTATATGCAAAAGATGAGAAAGATAGAATTGCAAGACTAAAAAAGAGAGAGAAAATTAGAAGCGAGATTTTCAATTTTACTTCAGAAATGGATGCATCTACATTGCCCGGTTTTGGAATTGAAAATTATCCTAATCAGAATCAGCATTTAGCTATTGGGGCAAATCCTGATCATCTCATTGCCATTGGTGAGAAAATAATTCGTGGAACTCAATATATATTTTGGAAAAGGCTAATACCAAAAGATAAGAAAATAGATATTGTATTTTTATTGGATCCACATTCACAGCAGATAAGAGATTTAATAGAAAAATTTGGTGCAAGATACCATTGGGGACCTGGTATTGATGTTGGTATAGCCACTCCTGATGATGATCCTAATAACGCACTTTACGAAATAGTAATCTGGAAGAAATTGAAATATTATGGTTCAATTCTTCCCAAAGCGGTATAACGCCAATCAAGCGGACACCGTTTTCGCATTCGGCATTTTATAAATTATATAGTTAGCCGCTTCGTTTCGGCTAACTTGTTCAAGGGAGTTGTTATAATTAATAAACTTGCAAACTGCACTTACGATAAAACTTAAGCTCAGTTTGCTAAATCAATGGCAGTTGTTTTTCAAAGCGGCATCATTGTTCTGAGGCGACCGCTTATTGGTAACTCCGTTATACACTTAGGTATCTAGATGGTCAATATTATTTTAAATAATGAACGCGCTTTTAATAAAAATATCATTGGAGTATTAGAAGAGTCTCCTGATTTGTTAGGATTGGATGAAGCTATATTTAATTCTCTTCGTGATAAAGTGTTTTCAAATGAAGAGGTGAAAATTGTATATGAAAACCGTGGAGCTCCAAAAGAGAATTATGATATTTTAACCGATGATGTCTATATAGGTAATATTATACTACTGCATGAAAATGTAACTGATTTTTGGGAAATAGATATAATGATTTTCCCTGAGCATCGTAGAAATGGTTATGCCAAACTTGCTTTAGATAACCTTATAAATTTACATCCTGACCGAAATTGGGAAGCAAATATTTTAGGAAAAAATAAAAGTATCAATGCACTTCAATCTTATTTCCTTGAATTGGGATTCGAAAAAGTTGACTATGGAGAATTCAATTCACAAAAAGAGATTGTCTTTAATTATAAGAAAGCAAAAGACAAAATTATAACTGTAATTGCTTCAGCATATTTTGAACCAATTTCTGATCTACTAAACAACTTATTGAAGCGAAGTAATGGCAAGGTTAACGATGTTCAAACTAGTATAGCTGAAAACGGTTACTGTGTTGCGTTATGTATTCTACTAGTAGCATGTTTTGAATCCTACATTATGCGTGATATTTACTTCAAAAAAGATCCCAAAATCAAAAAGCCCCTGGATTATATTAAAAAATATCACAATGACTTCCCTTATCTTGTTGAAGTTACCGAATGTTATATAATTAGAGACTTATTGTTGCATAATCACATTTGGGAAATTGAACATTCTTCATATGGATTTAAGATAATAAATTCAGCTATTTCACCATTTAGTGGTGATGTTAAATTCAATGAGAATGTTAATCTAATAAGTAGGATGACAAATAAGCTGGAGCTTAATATTATTCCTACTCGTATAAATAGAAACGATGTTAAAAAAGTATTGCGAATTATATGGGAAAGCTCGAATTACTTTTCAAGAAATAAAGATTCGGAAATTTATCTGACTTTTCTCGGTGTTGTCTTTGATGACAGAGTTCATAACTTCAAAGATGTATATAAAAAATTTATGGAACGTGTATAACGTTCTTCAAGCGGACATCTTTAAATGTTGCGGCATTTATGTATTAATATGTTTCGTTGTAACTGTTAGTTGCTCTTTGAGTTTAGTGAACAAAATAAATTTATAATTAATTATTGGCCCTAGCTTTTCAAAGCTGCATTACTATGTTAGGCGGCGGCTTAAAAACAACATCGTTTATGCGGCTTAAAACCTGATTTGATGTATGGATTGACTTAGACTACTATAAGGGCTATATTGTAGTCGTATTAAAATAGGAAACGAGATGAAGTTTAGTGAAGCGGTAAAACCAATAAGTTATTTAAAGACTCATGCTTCTGAAGTTGTAAAGGATGTTGTAGAAAATCAGAAAACATTAATTATTACACATAATGGCGAAGCAAAGGTCATTCTTCAAGATGTCAAGGTTTACGAAAAGACACAAGAGAGCATTGCTCTGTTAAAAATTCTTGCACTAAGTGGGAGAGAAATAAAAAAAGGTAATTATAAAACTTTAGATAAATCGTTTAAAAATGTTCGAAAGCGTATAAATGATTTTAAACAGGGACAGCTTGAAGTTCAAAGTTAATATCGTTTCTTCTGCTGAAGAAGATTTATTTGAAATTTATCAATATGTTTATTTCAATGATTCAGAAGAAAAAGCTGAAAATTTGTACTCAAAATTGTATGAGAAATGTTTGTCGCTTCAAGAATACCCAAATCGCGGCCATGTCCCTCCTGAGTTAAGTCTACTTGGAATAGATGATTTTTTAGAACTAAGCTATAAACCATATCGTATTATTTATCAAATTATAGAAAAGGTAGTTTTTATTCATTGTATTTTAGATGGTCGTAGAGATATGCAAAAACTATTACAAGAAAGATTAATACGGGAATAAATAAACGCCTTATAATCTCTTTAATAAGTAAAAAATCAAGAGAGTAAAAAAATAATATTCATCCATTTGATGCAGTCCCGTTTAAATCGCATAGACGTCAACTTAGTAACTATGTTTTTAATTGAGAACCGGTTCGATTCTTTTGATTATAGACCCTTATAATAGCTTTTTATGTCATCCCTGCCTGCCTGCAAGGAGGATATTATTTTACAGAAGTAAAATGTAAATGGAAATCTTAAAATAATTTATCTTGCAGTGTTGCGTTTTAAAATGACACGCCGTTAGACAGTTTTAAGTTTGAGAATAGCGTTACGGGCTTCCCAGCAATTTAACTTTAAGTAGGACGACAAACTCCAAGGGTCCCTGCGGGCACGTTGATCAGGATTATAAATTAAAACATGAATCTTATGCGCGAAAGAGATAACAAATGACGGGCTGGGGTACAGCAATCTGCGAAACAAACGGAATTCAGATACACTACACGAGAACCGGAGGAAGTAAGCCCCCTTTAATTTTGCTACACGGATTAAGTGCTAATGGAGCCTGCTGGAGTGCTCAGGCACATGCTCTAGAGGGAGAATATAATGTAATTATGCCGGATGCTAGGGGTCATGGAAAGTCGAGTGTGCCTGACTATGGGTACCGATACGAAGACCATGCAAACGATGTGGTCGGTCTTATTAAGACCCTAGGGCTTCCTGCTCCGATTCTGATGGGACACTCAATGGGAGGTATGACTGCAGCCGTGGTAGCAAGTCATAATCCAAAGCTACTTAGTGGCTTAATCTTAGCTGATCCAACGTTCATAAGTCCAAAAGTTCAAAGCGAAGTTCGCGATAGTGATGTGGCTGATCAGCATCGGCGAATTCTAAATAAATCATTGAATGAAGTGGTGGCAGAAGCTCGAATTAGGCATCCTGATAGGTCATTGGATATCATCGAGCAAAGTGCCC
>JAJYOQ010000321.1 GCA_021796135.1 Bacteroidota bacterium | reverse complement strand
AAAGAAAACGGATTAATTTTTAGATACCATATTCACGAAAGCACGATACAAAGAGCAGTAAAAGAAGCAATTAATAAAGCAGGTGTTATTAAAGCCGGCAGCGCTCATACTTTCAGACACTCTTTTGCAACGCATCTTCTAGAAAATGGTTATGACATAAGAACGATACAAGAGTTATTAGGTCATAGTTCTGTAAAGACTACGATGTTTTACACTCACGTTTTGAACAAGGATCCTGGAGTAAAGAGTCCGTTAGACTAAAAAACTAATGGAACGATAGTAAGCAGACCCTATTTTTAAATATCATGAATTTGGAGAATTTTGCTAAGAAATGGAATACATATATGCAGCTGAGCGCATATCTATGTTCCTTAAATAAATAACACGTTCAGCATAAGTATAAGTTAGGCAACTTTTTAATTCGGTGAATTTATGAATACTAATTCGATAGAAAAAAAATATTTAAGAAAACAATGGCAATATAACTTTATCTATACTTCTGTACTAGGGATAGTGGGAGTATTATCTTTACTGCAATTTGTCATAAAAATTATTCCTTCTAAAGTTTTATTGAAATATTCAACAAGTACAATCATCATTTTAAGTCTTTTACAATCCGTTGTATTCGTTTGCATTTGTGCGGCAATAGGAACAACGCTTACAAAGCGAATTGGTTTTAAAACTATCTTTGATGAAATTTCATCTACAAAAAATAGTTTATGGCTGATTCTGAGAAGTCAATTTGTTTATGGTGTGCCAATTGGAATATCTGGAGCAATCATTGCATACTTGATAGCGCCAGATTATATTGCATATCTTAACTCGGTTCCACAAGTATCGAGGATATTTGGAGGTATCTACGAAGAAATTGTAATACGTTGGGGAATTATGACATTGATTGTGTGGACATTGTGGCGACTTGGTCAAAAAGGAGTAGGAGTCCCAAAGAAGTCATTAATCTGGTCTGGTATTATCTTATCCCAAATACTTTTTGCGAGTGGGCATACATTCATTTTAATAAGGTTTGGAATAACAAATCCGATTTGGTCAATAGCGACAATATTTATCGTTACTTTTCTTTGGGGTTGGTTGTTTTGGAAACGAGGTATTGAATCAGCGATAGTTGCTCATATGAGTTTTCATATTTTTGTAATTCTCCTTGTAGCTATGAAATTATAGAAAGTTGCCTAACCAGCCGCTCAACCGGACAGCTTATTCGCATTCGGCATTTTAGTAATTTTCGGCTTGGTTAGTTCGTGTCGGCAGTCTTGTTCAAGGTAATTAGTTCTAAGAAAAATTTTTAGTAATTAAAAAGTAGTTGCCCTCTTCGGCATTCTTGCTCTGGGCTGCCGGTTAGCGGCAACTTCGTTATACCTATTGAATTGAAAAAGAAATTGTTTTAGTACAAAGGGAAATAAAAATGAAAATATTATTTATCATTCTCTTTTCAGTAATCCATATTTTTCCACAAAATGTAAAAGACACCGAGTTGGATTCCATCCTTAAAAGATTTTCTGAGGTTCAGCGAAATATTTATAAATTAGAATACAATGTTCAAAGGATAGATACATTCTCAACCGGTAAAACTCGCTCAATTAAAGGTTATGCATTAATTAGAAGGGAAAAACAAGACAACGCTTTTGGTTATTATTTCTTCGGTAAATGCTTTAACTATCCTAATTACCAAAATATATATGATGGAATTAATAGCTTTGTTATTGATAGCACAAAAAAGACTTATCAACTTGTGAAGTCAGTAAAAGGCGCTCCCGGCGAGCAGATGGTTATGAGAATTGCAGAAATGGTTTTTTCTTCTGATAATAAATTTTCTAAAGTTATACTATCGAGTGATACAAGTAAGAATTATATAATTGAATACCAGTTTAAGGATGACCCACCATATACAAATTTCAGAAAAATAATCGCACTAAATAAACAGACATTTCTTCCGGTAGAGTTTACTATGTCTGGTTTTTACCTTGCCAGTCGGTACTCATTTACATTTATTCTGAGTGATTTAAAAATAAACGATGACGTTACTACCTCAATTCAAAAAATTGAACGTGGTTTAGCTTCATATACAATGCTCCCGTCGAAAGAAAAGAAGGAAGAAAAAAACTTAACAAATAAAGCAGCTCCCGATTTTACGCTTCCCCAATTATTAGATGCACATAATTTGTCTGATATTCATAATAGTAAAATAACATTGTTAGATTTTTGGGAAGTATGGTGTGGTTATTGTGTGGAGTCAATGCCGAAGGTTGAATCTTTGTTCCAAAAGTACTCTAATAAAATAGATGTTATCGGAATAGTAACACAAGATACTGCATATGCAAAAAAATTGATTGAAAAATTAAAGATTACGTTCGCCTCATTGATTGGGAATAAATATGTTTTAGATAAATATGGTGTAGACAGTTTCCCGAGATATTTTCTTATTAACAAAAACGGAATAATCAAAAAAGAATATTTTGGATTTAGTAAACAAATAGAAAAAGATATAAGAAAATTATTAAAAGAATAAATGAATCATTTAAGAATAGGTATAACGTCCTCAAGCCGACAGCCCCGATTAAATCGGGGTAAACTGTTTTCGCATTCGGCATTTTAGAGATTTTCAGGTCAGTCGTTCCGTTTCAAGTTCCTTGTTCAAGGTAGTCGTGCTATAAAAGTTTTTCGTAATTATAAAAATTATTTAACAAGTACGGCATTGTAGTTATGGGCTGCGCCTTAGCCACAAAGCCGTTAGGCATTATAAATTATAAAAATGAAAACAAGTAATCTATTTATAATTGTTTGTGTTTTCTGGATTGTGACTGAAATTCTCTTGCAGTTTTTACGTCGTTCTAAAAACGATAGTCAAGATAAAGATTTAGGGTCTGTGAAGAGATTAAATCTTGTAATATATACTTCAGTTCTAGTCGGAATTTTAATTTCGTTTACACAGTACGGACATATAAATATTAATCTCTATCTTATTCAATTGAGTGGCTTAATTCTTATTGTATTAGGTCTTGTGGTTCGCTGGGTGGCTATATTAACTCTACGTCGATTTTTTACTGTTAATGTTGCAATACAAACGGATCATATTATTATTCAAACCGGTATATACAAATATATACGTCATCCTTCTTATTTGGGAATGCTCTTATCGTTCTTTGGTTTAGGAATACGAGTAAGTAATTTAATATCGATTATTGTTTTGCTTATTCCAATCACATTTGTTCTTGTTAACCGTATTCAAATAGAAGAACGGGCTTTAAATGACACATTTGGAAATGATTATTTAGAGTATTGTAAAGAAACCTGGAAATTAATTCCTTGGGTATATTAATTCATCATCGTTAACGGATATTACTATGACAAAAAGAATATTAAGATCAATTTCGATCGTTATAAGTTTCCTCTTATGTTTCTATATTATGGAATACCACCTGGCTATTCTGAATTTAACAAAGGATACTGTTTTTGAAATTATACTTGTCTATCTTTTTATAGCTATTATCATAACCGTTTCAATATACTTTTTACATAAACTTAACATAAATGGTATAATAACTGAGTTAGGCTTAAACAAAGGATTTTCAAAAGGACTTCTGTTTGGTTTTGTTGCTACCTTGCCTATGACAGTGAGTTCTGCAATACTATTCAAATTTTCAAACAATATATTCTCATTTTATACTTTGTTTGTCGTCTTCATTGGGCCAGTTATGGAAGAAATATTATTTCGGGGTTATTTATTCGGACAGTTGTTCAGAAGAGAACGATGGGGATTTATTCCAGCTTCAATCATAGCTTCAATATTTTTTGGAATCGGGCATTTATATCAAAGCCATAATTTATTAAGTGCTGCCGGAACATTTTTAGTAACATTTATGGGCAGTGCCTGGTTTGCCTGGTTGTATATAGAACATAATACTAACTTATGGGTCGCTATTTGGTTACACGTATTAATGAATTTGTCTTGGACTATTTTTCAGACAAATGTTCCTGGAGCAATCGGAAATAATATTACTAATTTATTTAGACTAATTACCATTATAATAACAGTCATATACACTATTAGATACTCAAAAAAGTATGGGTTCAAAGTGAACAAAAGAAATCTTTTAATAAATTATAGTAGCTAAAAAATGCCTAACAGCAAATCAAGCGGACGTCCCCGCAGAGCGCATAGGCGTCAACCTAAGAATCTGTTACATTACAATATTGAGGATAATATTATAATAGAATAGCGTAAATACTGAGGAATTTGTTAATCCTCTACGAGGATTTGCCAATGTAAAATAAACCTTTCCTACAATAATTTGACCTCTACGAGGTCTAAAAACATCGTAGATGTTTGATTATTGTAGAAACAAATTAATCCAACAAATAAACTATCCTCGTAGAGGATAAATAAATACATTTAGTACGTTAAATACAAGTGATTACAAAGGTTAGGGAGTTTAGAAGAAATATTAAGTTGACGCCTATGCGCAGAGCGGGGCAAGCTGTTTTCGCATTTAACATTTTAGAAGTTTTGAGTTAGTTGTTCCGTTTCGGCTAACTTGTTTAAAGTAGTCGTTCTAATTAATAAACTTGCCTTCGGTGAGTATGAAAACAAGTTACGCACCTACGGCTTAATCTTCGGCAGTTGTTTTTAAGTGGCATTGCTGTTCTGGGGCGCCGCTTATTGGCCACGCCGTTATATGCTATGAAAGGAGAACACAATGAAAGTTCATAATAATCTAATCTTTTTAATTTTAGTTTTCATTTTTAATATTAGTGTAAATTCCCAAGAGTTATCTCCAGATTCGCTTAATAATGCAATAAATCGAAATATTGATTTTGAAATGTCCAATGCATTAGCGAGTAGTCCTGTACTAAGTAAGTATGTTGCAATTATCAAACTAAACGATGAGAAAGAAAAGTATAATAAAATAGATTCTCTTCTTAAAAATTCTTATGGCCCTGAAAGATTTTATATTCTTGCTTACGCATGTAAAATATCATTTAATACAAATCATTATTCTAAAGCAAAACACTACTCTGAAGAATTGTTGAAATTATCAGAGATATATAAAAAAGATTGGAACTTCGGGAATGCTATTCATGATGGAAATATGGTATTAGGTAGATTATCATT
>JAJYOQ010000320.1 GCA_021796135.1 Bacteroidota bacterium | reverse complement strand
GCCTGATGTTCGAGTTGATAAGGAAGCAGTAATTGAAGTGATTATCAATCTTTTAGATAATGCGATGAAATACAGCAAAGACAAAAAGGAAATTATAATTAAGACTGGTTTCGAAAAAGATTTTGCGTACATAAAAGTTATAGATTCCGGAATAGGAATATCTGCTGTTAATCAGAAAAAAATATTTGATAAATTTTATAGAGTACAAGGAGGCTTAGCCCAGGATGCAAAAGGCACCGGTTTGGGGCTGACAATTGTTAAAAGTATTATGGATGCTCATCAAGGAAAAATTGAAGTTGAAAGCAGCGAAGGAAAAGGTAGTTCCTTTACTTTAACGTTTAAACAATACATCGCATGAAAAATTTAATATTAGTTCTTCTATACTAACAAACAGAGATAATTATTATTTTATGACACAGAATATTTTAAATAAGTTAAGGAGCTAAGATGCCGGTTATATTAATTGTTGAAGACGAACCCAATATGGTAGTTGGATTAAAAGATAATTTCGAACTTGAAGGCTATAAAGTTGAAACCGCCCGTGAAGGTGAATCCGGACTAAAAAAAATTTTAGATAACAACTATGATTTAATAATTCTGGATGTAATGCTTCCGAATATTTCCGGTTTTGAAATTTGCAAAACAGTTAGAAAAAAAGGAAATGATACGCCGATTATTTTATTAACGGCAAGAGGCGAAGAGCTTGACAGGGTACTAGGGCTTGAGCTTGGCGCTGACGATTATGTAACGAAACCTTTTAGCGTAAGAGAGCTAATCGCGCGAATTAAAGCGATACTACGTCGCAGGGAAAACGCTATTCAACCAAATGAAAAAAGCAATAAAGATATCAAAATTGGAAAGCTTGTTGTGAACTTTGCATCATACAATGCTTTCAGCGATGAAGGCTCGGTTCAAATGTCTTACAAAGAATTTGAAATTCTAAATTTACTATGGTCCAAAAAAAATTATACGGTAAGTAGAGACGAAATTTTAAGAGTTGTTTGGGGTTTTGACGAAAATCCTACAACGAGAACAGTTGATAATTTTATTGTTAAACTTCGCCAAAAAGTCGAAGAAAACCCTGACCGTCCTAAAACAATTTTAACCGTACACGGAATTGGATATAAAATAATCGGATAATATCACTTGATGCTATCAACTTTTCAAAGTTAAATAGTATTATGTTTAAGCTAAAAATCGAGATTTTTATAATTAATGAGCAAAAACCGTTTATCATAAAAAAGAATAACTTTGAGTCAACTACTCTTGCTATTTGAATTAAAAATAAAGTTGCCGTGACAAGTTTTTACAAACATTTACTTGTTGATGACACCGTTTATCGTTTAACTTTCTATTTTTTTGCCCATTAGTTACAATTAAATAATCAATCAGTAACAAAACAATCCATATAAGGAGAAGCGATATGAAGCAAAAGATTACCGTCGTTTTTTTCCTGTTGTTAATTCCAACTTTATTATTGGCTGGTACAACGGGAAGGATCAAAGGTAAAGTCACAGATCTCCAAACAGGCGAACCTCTAATCGGAGCCAACGTAATTGTAGTTGGTACTTCGTTTGGTGCCGCCACTGATGTTAACGGAGATTATGTCGTTAACAATCTTAATGCGGCAGTCTACACAGTAAAAGCCACATACTTGGGCTATAAGACTGTTACCGTTTCGAATGTTCGAGTAAATTCTGATTTAGCTACAGAATTAAATTTTCAACTTCCTGCTTCTGGAGTTTCAGTAGGAGAAGTTGAAATTGTTGCTCAAAGACCTTTGGTTAACAAAAGTAATACAAACGCAATTCGTACTACCACCAACGCTGAAATTGATGCTCTTCCAGTTAGAGGTGTTGATAATATAATTGCCCTTACTCCTGGTGTTACACTGCAAAACGGATCTATATATATAAGAGGCGGCAGGCAGGATGAAGTAGGATATTATTTGGAAGGCAGCAATATTACGAATGCAGCCTCAACAGGCTTGGGTGCTGCTTTCGGACGTGGCGCATCCCGTCAGGTTACAATCCCGCAAGATGCACTTGAAGAAATTCAGGTTCAAGCTGGCGGTTATACAGCAGAATTTGGCGGAGCTAACGCCGGTATTATCCGCACAGATTTGAAATCCGGAGGTCCCGCTCTTAAAGCGAGTTTGCAATACATAACAGATAATTGGACTTTTAAAAACAGTAAAAACAGATATAATGGAGTTCAAAATCTCGGCGCTTATTCTTATGGATACAACGATGTTACCGCTTCTTTAAGCGGACCATTAGTTGGAGATCATATTAAGTTTTTTGGTTTATTTGATAATTTGTCACAAACGGATGCAAATCCACAGCAAGTTAACGGATTTAATTTTGGACTCGTTAGTGATAAAGTAACCCCTCAAGACAGCAATGTTTTACTTCAAATGCCCGGCGGTCCAGTTCCGGGAAATAGAACAGATCAATACAGTGGTGTAGCTACTCTTACATTTGACTACAACCCTACACTCGTTCGTCTGCTTGGTGCTTATACTTTTGCTAGACAGCGCGTAGGTGGCGGCATTTATACTATGTTTGACAATAACCGTTTACCTATTAGAGATACATACAACGGAGACTTTGGAATAAAAGTAACCCAAATTCTTAGTTCCAAAGCTTATGTAGAAGCTAATGCAAGTTATATTTTCAACCAGGGAAGCACTTATGATCCACAATTAGGCAATAACTTTTGGGCTTATGGTGATAGTGTTGCAAATACTGCGGCAGGAGTTCCCTGGTATCGCAGACCAAGAGACCAACAATATGGCCGCTATACCGTTCCCCTGCCATATCAATTGTTTTCTACGTTTGGTTTTGCCGCTCCAAACACACCTCTTGTAGGAGCTGATCCAAATGCATCAATAGTAAATTTTAATAAATATAAAAATACAAACTTAAATTTAAACGCATCATTATCGGACGAATTAAATAAAGAAAATTCAATTAAGGTCGGCGGTGAACTACAGCTTATGACCTTCAGTAATTATACTCCCACTGGTGTTCTTACAAATCTCGCTGGAACGATGGCTTCTACGAACTTAACAGAACAACAGCTTTTAATTAAACGTGGTGTAAATAATTACGGATATGATGTTTTAGGTAATTCTTATACCGGTTCTACCAATTATACAACCGGTCAAATTGCTCCACATAGACCTGTATTTGCTGGCGCTTATATAGAAGATAGAATGGAATATAAAAATTTAATAGTAAATGCCGGCTTAAGGTATGATTATATAAATACAGATAATCAAGCATTTGTCAACCCAGCTTATCCGGGTAATGTTTTTGACGCAAGCTCTGGCAATGTTACTAACGCAGCAAATTTTGTAAATGTGCCATCATTTAGTGCACTAAGTCCAAGGCTTGGCTTCTCTTTCCCAATTACAGATCAAACCGTTTTCCATGCTCAATATGGAAAATTTGTTCAGCAGCCAACTCTGAACGACTTGTATCAAGGTCCGTATCAGTTGGGCTATTGGTTAAATCCTAATAACGGTTTCTTCATTGCGACTCCTGTCGGTATGAATGTAAGACCAACAAGAACAACTCAGTATGAACTCGGTTTTACTCAGCAAATTGCATCGTTCGCATCCTTCGATATAACCGCATACTATAAAGACATATCAAATCAGGTAGTTTTTGGAACTCAAAATGTTGATCAGAGCACTGGTTGGAGACCATATTCAATTCTTACAAATGGAGATTATGCTACCACACAGGGAATTGAAATATCTTTCGACATGAGAAGAACCGAAAGATTTATGGTTAATGGTTCTGTATCGTATCAAGATGCTAAGGGAACCGGAGATAACCCGTATTCAAACGCAGGTGAATTCGGCGCACCTGTAAATCCAAGCTATGTTTTTATTCCTAACTTTATAGTTCCGCTTTCCTTTAACCATGCATTTAGCGGACACTTAAATATAGATTACAGATACGGAAAAGATGATGGTCCTGATATTCTTCATCAATTCGGAGCTTCCTTGCTGATGACGTTTAGTACCGGACATCCTTATACGTTGGGTACTATACTTAGTCCTGGAACCAGCAGTCCTACTACAGTACAAGCTGGTGTGGATACTAGAAACAGAACTGCAATAGAAGCTCTCAATTCTTCTGTTACTCCTTCTAATTTTGAAGTGGACCTTCGCTTGGATAAAACAGTCGAGTTACCCGGGCAACTATCGGCTAATATTTTTATTCAGGTTATTAACCTTTTCAACACCAAGAATGTGCAAGACGTATTTTCAAATACCGGTTCCGCAGAAAGTAATGGATACTTAACAGATCCAAATCTGACCGGCTATAAACAAGTACAAAAATATGGTCCTCAATATGCACAATTGTACCAGGCTTTTAATATTGATTATGCGGGTTTATATGGTACTCCGCGTCAAATTAGACTTGGAATTCGCTTAGAATACTAAAAGAAAATTTGGCAGAAAATTCAAAAAAAAATAGGAGTTTAAAATGATTAATAAAAAATTGAAATACTTACTGATTGTACTCGTAGGTATTCTATTCCTCTTGCCGGCAGCCGCAAGCGCCATTGGCAACGGAAAAGAAAAAAACAGGACGGTAGCTAAAACCACTAGCGGTCAAGTAGCTACTACAGCTATAGATATAAATAATATCTATTCGCTTGAACAAAATAACGGTTTTAGTGATTTTAATCCGAACTCAAATCTTGAAGGAGCACAATATCCCAAAGGAAGCGGAAAAAACTTCGTTTTTACTGCTGGTTTTTTATGGGGAGGGTTTGTTCCAGGCGATAATCAAGTTAGAGTCGGTGGATCAGCCTATATTTCGGGTCTTGAACCTGGTCCAATTATCAATGGGCAGGGAGCACCCGGGGCAAATTCAGATGTGAGATGGTCAATTTATCGTGTTCGCCCGGATGTATATCCCGGAGGACCTTCTGTAGACCTAAGCGGCGATGCTGCAGTTGAAGGTATGTCTGCGTCTGCAATTAGAGCACAGTATGAATCAGACTGGACGAACTGGCCAGCCGCCGGAACTGCAAATGACCTCGGCGCTCCATTTACAGATGTTAATGGTGATGGTAAATATGAACCGGGAACCGATATTCCGGGCGTA
>JAJYOQ010000319.1 GCA_021796135.1 Bacteroidota bacterium | reverse complement strand
AACATGCAGAATTTCTTTTTTTGTTTGTTCATTAGATAATTACATTAGGCAAAATGGATACCCGCTTTCGCGGGTATGAAATGTTACTTTTCAATCTTGAGAATTACATTTTTCTACTTATTACTTCAGCTATTAACTTAACTTGTTTCATTAAGTCCATATATTGTTCCGGCAAAAGAGCTTGTGGTCCATCAGATAAAGCTTTTTCGGGATCATTATGGATTTCAACCATGAGACCATCTGCTCCGGCAGCTACTGCAGCTCTTGCCATAGGAAGCACTTTATCCCGCAGACCGGTAGCATGCGAAGGATCGGCAATTACCGGTAAATGACTTCTTTTATGAACTACTGGAATTGCAGAAAGGTCGAAAGTATTTCTTGTTGAAGTTTCAAAGGTACGTATTCCGCGTTCGCAAAGCATCACTTCTTTATTTCCGTTTGACAAAATATACTCTGCGGACATAAGCCAATCTTCAACAGTAGCAGACAGACCGCGTTTAAGCATAATCGGAGTGGACGTTTTTCCCAAGTCCCGGAGCAGTGAGAAATTCTGCATGTTTCGTGCACCGACCTGGAAAATATCCGTATATTCTTCTATCAATTTTATTTGAGCAGATTCCATTACTTCGGTTATAACCAAAAGATTATATTTATCAGCAGCTTTTCTCAAGAGCTTTAAACCTTCTTCCCCAAGACCCTGAAATGAATAAGGGGAAGTTCTTGGTTTGAATGCTCCGCCTCGCAGAATTTTGGCACCTGATTTTGCAACTATTTCTGCAATAATGAATATTTGATCTTCATTTTCTACCGAACAAGGACCTGCCATCATAACAACTTCGCTCCCGCCAATTGTTACGTTTTTAATTTTAATTTCGGTATTTTCTTTTTTAAAACTGCGGCTTGCAAGTTTAAATGGTTCAGTAATACGATATACTTCTGCAACGCCATCAAGAATTTTTACTTTGCGGGTATCAAAGTCTGGCTTTACCCCTATTGCACCAAGAATAATTTGTTCAACACCCGTAGAAGTATGTACTGCAAATCCAAAATCTTCCAAATGTTTAATTACATTTTCGATTTGTTTATCGGAAACATTTTTTTCAAGAACTACTACCACATTAACTCCTTCTATTTATGAAATTTCTTTTCACCGGCTTCAATAGCCACATCAAGATGATCTTCTTTCCGAGGAATAGCGCACGAATATGTCGGTGTATAAGCGCAATAAGGATTATAAGCCATATTGAAGTCTATAGTATAAATATAATTAGGGTCTCGGCTTAATTCAAAATCAAGGTATCGCCCGACACCATAAGTGTCGTCACCGGTTGTTTTATCTGTAAACCATATTGTATAGTAGTCGACACCATTACCGGATTTTCCCTGATATACATTAAGTCTTACGGTTTTATTATCAATATTCAATGAGACATAACCGAAACGAACGATTTGACGTGCTTCTCCTTTTGTGCCGAAGACAGTTACCGTATCTTTATTACCATAAAGATAAAGTCTGGTATAAAAAACATAGTCAGGATTTACGTCATAATAATTAAGCGGATGAAATGATACATTTTTATCACGTTGGAAAGGAGAATCGGGGTCATTCTTCATATAATCATTTTTTTCCTGACGCAATTTATTAATCCCATTAATATAAGATAGCTGCAGCTCAGAATATTTTCTCCCGCAGGAATTATAAAAAACTGCAGGTGCAATTATAGAAAGTATTAAAATAAAATGTTTTAGCAATTTTCTCTTAATCACTGTTTTTAACTCTTTTCTTAAGATCACTTAATTTATTAAGAGCTTCGATTGGAGTAAGGTTGTTAAGTTCAATATCATCAATCTCTTTTCGAAACTTATCATCTCTGAATTCAAACAGGCTGATTTGAGAACCATCTTCATCTTTTAGTTTTTTCAACCTT
Source organism: Bacteroidota bacterium (assembly GCA_021796135.1). The sequence continues at coordinate 3,210 of JAJYOQ010000319.1, read as the reverse complement.
TCTTTTCTAACTTCATAAGGAGTTAATTCCTTACTTTCCAAATTTTGCAGAATTTCTTTTGCCCGATTTGTAACAAATTGAGGCAGACCTGCCATTTGGGCTACCTGAATTCCATAACTATGATCTGCACCACCTGCACTTACTCTATGCAAAAATATTACTTTATCATCAATTTCTCTCACTTCAACTTTAAAATTCTTTATACGGGAAAATATTTCAGCCATTTCATTCAGTTCATGGTAATGTGTAGCGAACAAAGTTTTAGCGCGCACTTTAGGATTTTCATGCAAAAATTCAGTAATAGCCCAAGCAATGGAGATTCCGTCAAAAGTGCTTGTTCCTCTTCCAATTTCATCAAGAAGTATTAGACTCTTAGAAGTTGCATTATTAAGAATATTTGCTGCTTCCTGCATTTCGACAAGGAATGTACTTTCTCCTGCTGAAATATTATCACTAGCTCCGACTCTGGTAAAAATTCTATCCACCAATCCGATGATTGCTTTTTTAGCAGGAACAAAGGAACCGATTTGCGCAAGCATGACTATCAGACCAATTTGCCGAAGAAAGACTGACTTGCCTGCCATATTTGGGCCCGTTAAAATTATAATTTGATTTTTTTCATCATCGAGTGTGCAATTATTAGCGCTAAACTTTTCTCCCGGAGGTAAAATTCTTTCAACAACAGGATGTCTTCCATCTGTTATTTCAATTGAATGATGTTCATTTATTTCAGGCTTAGTATAATTATACTGTTCGGCAATTTCTGCAAAGGCAAGGTAGCAATCCAAGGAGGCAATCATTTTAGCATTTTGCTGAATAGCATCGGCATGATGAGCGACCATAAGTCTGATTTCATTGAATAATTGAGACTCTAGTTCATAAATTTTCTCTTCGGCATTTAGAATTTTATCTTCATAATCTTTCAAATCAGGAGTGATATATCTTTCAGAGTTTACTAGAGTTTGTTTACGTATATAATCTGAGGGTACTTTATCTTTGTTAGCGTGGCTAATTTCAATATAATATCCAAAAACTTTATTATAGCTAACTTTAAGAGAAGAAATGCCGCTTCTTTCTCTTTCAGTTTTTTGAAGATTAGCAATCCAATCCTTGCCGTTAAGAGAAATATTCCTTAATTCATCGAGTTCCGCACTAAAGCCATGTTTAATAACGCCGCCATCCGTTAAGCTTAGCGGCGGGTAATCGATAATAGCTTTATCAATTTTAATGGTTAAATCTTCAAGCGGAGATAAATTTTCTTTAATAAATGTTAATGACTTTGCAGTTACAGATTCAAGGATATTTTTAAGTGTCGGAATTTTAGTCAATGAAAATTTCAGAGCAACCACTTCACGGGGATTTGCTCTACCTGTGCAAATTTTAGAAACTAATCTTTCAAGATCACCAATTTCTTTTAATTCATTAAGTAGATTTTTTCTCAGTGGTTTATTTTGGAATAGATTTTCGACAGCATTTTGTCTGAACTGTATCTGTTCTAATTTCCTTAAAGGAGCAGACACCCATTTTTTCAATAATCTGCCACCCATAGCCGTTTCAGTTTTATCAAGGATTGAGATTAATGAACCTTCTCTGCTGCCGTCCTGCATAGAAAAAGTAATTTCCAAATTCCTTTTGGTAGAATAATCCAAAGACATAAAATCAGACGGATTATATTCAGAAATTTTATTAAGATGTGATAAATTTTGTTTTTGAGTTTCCTGTAAGTAATTTAATACCGATCCCGCAGCGGTAATTCCGGCAATTAGATTATCAACACCGAAACCTTTTAGGTTTACGGTTTTAAACTGCATAACTAAAAGTTCTTTCGCATAATCATAATTAAAGATCCAATCATCAACTTTAGTTAATCTTATAGTTGGATTGACTTTTTGAATAATTTGAAACAGCCAATCTTTATCTTTCTTTTGGATAATAATTTCGGAAGGAGAAATAGTTTCGATTTGCTGGCTGATATTTTCAGTAGGAATTTCATAAGCAAAAAATTCACCCGTAGAGATATCGCAAAAAGAAATTCCGGTAATAGAATCTTTAACACAAAGACTCAGCAAATAATTATTCTTTTTATGATCCAAAAGTTTATCGGAAAAAGCCACTCCGGGAGTAATAACTTCAATAACCTCACGTTTGACTATTCCCTTAGCAAACTTCGGGTTTTCCATTTGTTCGCAGACAGCAACTCGGTAACCAGCGCGAACGAGTTTAGGCAGATAGGTATCAAGAGCATGATGAGGAAAACCGGCAAGTGGTACTTCCCCGGCGGCGCCGTTAGCCCGTTTAGTGAGAGTAATTCCCAAAACTTTTGAAGCTATTTTCGCATCATCTTCAAATGTTTCAAAGAAATCGCCCATCCGGAAGAGTAAAATAGTATCCGGATTAGCTGATTTAATCTTACTATATTGTAACATTAATGGTGTTTGTTGCATAGCATTAAATTAAGGTGTTAAAAATACCTTAATATGGAAAGAATATCAATTTTGAAAAATTTTCACTATCAATTTGAATATTGTTTTCCCGATAAAAAGTGAGAAAAAACAAAACTTTTTTAATATAAGTCGGCGTTTTTAAACGGAATCAACGCTAAAATTACTGCTTCGGTATAGTACTTAGTTCTATCAATTACATTTTTAGTCAATATTCCTACTGCTCCATTTCCTTGTTTTGAATTATAACGCTTAAAGACTATATCATCAGCATCCCCTAGCTCTTTCCCATTTTTGACTAGTTCGACAATTTGCTTTGGAAGAAAGAAAGTGCCTGTTCTTGCTTTTCCATATTTGCCGTCAGAGGATTTAATATATACCCAGGCAAAAACTTCCATTTCGTTTTCAAAATGCTCAATTCCACCTTCTATACCAATATAAAAATTCGCATCTCCAACTTCATTTGAAGCGTTATTAGCTCTGTTTCTCGCCCCGAGGAATGTTTCATCACTACTTAAAGGTTGGTCCGCAACATTAGAAGGAACTGAGACACCAACAAATTCAAATTTCTGGTGAGGGAACATTTTTCCAAAACCATTTTTTACAGCCTGGATTTTAACAGGATTCTTCGATGCAATAATTACTTTTTTCATGATAATAAGTTAGCAAAGTTTCAAATAATATTCATGATGAGTAATCATTGAACAAAAAAGAAAATGCGGCTCTTCTTTTAATAAAGTAATAGTCAATAGCACTACTGTCCGGTTAT
>JAJYOQ010000318.1 GCA_021796135.1 Bacteroidota bacterium | reverse complement strand
TCCGATCTTTGATGATATCCGGCAGTCATTTCTTCATTTACCGGTGTTACTACTTTTTAACCTATTGTATTATGTGCCTCGCAATTTTACCTTATCTCAAAAACTCATTAAATTTATTTATGGGGAATTTATTACCATTGAAAACAGTAAGTTGGGCTACCCCGGCCTGCTCATTATACACTTTTGTTATACTTCTTACTATCGAATCCGAGTGTCCTGCCATAATTATTACTGACAATGTCTTAATCATTATTTTTAGATCAAGAGATAATGATTTATTTTGCTCATAATATTCATCTTTCTCCAACAAGTTTTCCACACCTTCATCTCTATTTCCGAAAACTTGCCAGTAGCCGGTTATACCTGGCTCTGAACAGATTCGGCTCCTTCGTTCATAATGCTGCGGCTGGTCTCTTTTCATTATTAGTAAATCTTGAACGTTAAGCGGACGGGGACCAACTAACGACATTTCTCCTTTTAACACATTTATTAACTGGGGCAATTCATCTATTCCGGTTTTCCTCAAATACCGACAAAATAATGGTACATAATCTTCATACTCCTCCTTATTAAATATCTTATAAGATTTCTTTTCCAATTCATTAAATGACTTTGAATTCCTAATCGTTCTTATTTTAATTATTTTTATTCCTCTCTTCTTCAAGTAAATTTTCCTTTCTTGTGTCAGCAGAGGCAAATCATCCGTAACTATAGATACTATTAAAAGTATTACTGCAATTAACGGCATAATAATTAATATTATTAGCAAAGATATTAATACATCTAAGATTCTTTTCACATTAATCCATCGTAAGTAACATTAAGATAATAGGGTAACCTTGAAGGTCCGAAGCCTGCGACCCTCAAGGCTTTGGAAATTATTTAAGAAGCAATAACTTCTTTATCGATACAAACCCATTTGTCTGTATCCTGTAAAAATAAATTCCGCTTGCAAGCCTGTTTGCATTAAACTCAACTTGATGATATCCGGCAATCATTTCTTTATTTACTAATGTCGCTACTTTTTGTCCTACTGTATTATATATTTCCAATTTTACTTTTGAATCGGATGGCAGCTCAAATTTTATTGTTGTGCTGGGATTAAACGGATTCGGATAATTCTGTCCTAATGAAAATTGTGTAGGCAATGAATTTACCGTTACGATAGAAGAGTACTTAAATGTGCCGTCGTTATCTATTTGCTTCAATCTATACTCTACTTTTCCGCTTGGTGTATTTGAATCAGTAAAAGAATAACTCTTTGGAGAATTGGAATTTCCATGTCCCTGTGTAAAACCGATGGTGGAAAAACCTCCGAGGTTTGAATCTCCATTTCCGTTCTGTAAACCTCGGAGGTTTGCAGCCCGTTCAACTTCAAAGCCGTAATTTTTTACTTCCGTTGCAGTCTGCCAGTTAAGCAAAACTTTTCCATCAATAACATTTGCCGTAAAAGATGTTAACTCAACTGGCAGTGCACTGGATGTAATTCCATATCTATTTGCAAGGTAGTGTTCTACTGTACTTCTATCTGATGTACTTAAATTAGTGTTGTAAAGAATTACTTCCGCAATATCTCCGTTAAAATAATAAGTGCCATCACTGCGCACACCAAGCTGTAGAGCGCCGGAATTGGATGATAGAATATTACCGCTTGATGTTCCGCCATCAACTCCATCAACTCTAACAGCACCGCCGGAATTTGAGGCGCGGGCACTAAACACATGCGCGTTTCCATCCGAGTAAGTTGCCGCTGTTCCTAAATCCAGATAGGTTGTTGGTGAAGTTTGTAGTGGTATAAACCGCGCTCCAGAGGAACCATTAAGATGATATTCAAATTGTTCCGTTGCGCCGCCGCTAATTAGAAACTGAACATCACTTGAAGTTGATTTTGCTGCAATAAACATTTCATACGGATTGCTTTGTATTCCTAAAGTTGAAGAAGCCGGCAAACTCATTTTTGATGTTGTTCCATTAAATCTAATTACCGGATTTCCATTCATGGAATTAGAAACAAGTGTTGGTTGATTTGCACTTGTGCTTTGCGAGGCATCATTATCGAAACCGGAAACATCTCCCCAAGTTGAAACAGCGGAACTTGCCGACGTTACAGCCAAATCCGAACGAAGATGTAATTTTAGATTTGTTGTAGGTATTGCTGTACTTACAAATATTTTCTTTGCTGAACTTTGATTTGTTGCAGCAACAAGTTTGAAATAATACATTGTTTCGGTGGTTAATCCGGTTAAAGTAGCGTTTACATTAACACTGCTTTGAGCCGGAACACTAATATTTTGAGTTGCTGTGCTTTGGTTTAAGTTTCCGGGGTCGGTTCCATACATAAAATAGTAGTCCACACTTCCGGCGGTATATGCATTGTTAGTAATAGTTCCGTTAAGAGTAATTGATGTGGATGATGTAACAGAGCTTGAAGCAACATTTGAAACTATCGAACTGCCCGGAATTGCCGTAGCAACTTTTAATAATCCATTGTAAAAACTCGCTGCATCGCCAAATGCGGGACCGGTGTAAATACAGCTCCAAGGAGGACCAAAATTCATTCCGGTAGGATCCCAAATAGTAGTGTAAACATCCCAATTTTCATTGGAAAGCGTAATAGTTCTGCTTTCGTAAGCTGCAAGGGTATAACTATTTTCCGTTCCGCCGGAGTTTCGCATCACAAAAGTATGCGTGGCATCGTCGCGGTTATAAAGTTCAAAATCGGCAGTGGTGGCAGTTGTTGAAAGCGGCGTTACTAAAAGCCAACCCATTCCTTCGTAGGCGTAACCCGCTGATGGTGAGGAAATAGCAAATGGTTCTAACGAATCACTAATTTGAGCTTCAGCCAAAGGACCTGCAAAATAAGCAACAGACTGTGGCGCTATGGTGTATGGATAAATTGTAGAGCCACATGTAATTTCAATATTAACTGAACTCTGATTACCGTTTTCAATTCTGTACATCAATTTATCGGAAGCTATTTTTCCGGTAGCTGTCATAAAGATTTTCTGTCTTGGCAATACTGTTTCCGAACAAAGTTGGTCGTTAGTAAGAACCTGCCTAAATAAGTTAAAGTGATATGAAAATGAACAAACGCTTTGTTTAGGTATAAAAATTTGCTGTACTTGGTAAGCCCCTATTATTACACTTCCTGTGAATGAAGCACCCGCATTATAATCAACTGTAACATCTAACAAATTGTTATTCTTCATATCAAAATTTGCCATTGTTGGACTATCGGAACAAGTAGCAATAATAGCAATGTTACGGGTTGGGTCAATAGGCATAGCTGTAAAGTCTCTGCCGTAATAGGTCCCGAATTCATTGGTAACTTTTAAGCGGTAATGTATAATGCGATCTTGGCCGGTGGTAACGTAATTCATATTAACACTAGCGCTTACTCCATAGCCAGAGTTTCCGGTTACTGTTCCGGGGTTTGCAGAAATTGTATTGCCGTAACTTGTTGAAAGGCCATATTCAAAACTAACTGTGCAATTTGTTCCATTGGCATTTACCGCTCCGTTTAGTGTTGCAGAAATACTGATATTAGCACTTCCTTCCGGTGTTTGGGTGGAGCTAACGCCAGATGCTTTGAGGGTTAACACAATTGGCGTTTGGGCAAAAAGCATTATGTTAAAAATGGAAATTATTAAAGCTGCAAAAAAGATTTTTGTTTTCATTTCATTTGTAATGTTTTTTTATTTTTAAAATATTATCTCTTACCAATTATGTTTTTAAGCTCTAAGAGATTTTCTTTCGATACGAAAGCATCAGCTTTAGCGCTTTGTGCTTCATCGTGAAATTTTTTATCCGTGTACTGGGTTACTATTGCAACGTGCGCATCCGGGTAAGCATTCTTCAAGATGCGTGTAGCTGTTATGCCGTCGACAATTTTCATTTTAATATCCATCAATACCCAGTCGGGTTTATTATGCGCGTAAGTTTTAAGCGCTTCGCTGCCGTCGCTCAATTCAATAATTTCATCGCCGGGATTTTCAACCACATTGCGAATCATCTGCCGCATCTGCGGATTATCATCTACGATTAATAGCTTCATAATTTTTCCCAAATGCTTTTTAGAATAACCTTGAAGTTTTTAGAATGTAATCCTGTTTCCGAAGAGTGTTGTGCAACTTAATTTTTATTTTAATTGCCACGTCCTTCAGGACGTGGATAAAATTGGAAATAGGAATTCGGCTTTAGCCTCATTAAATTATTAACATATGCGGCTAAAGCCGGTTTATTTTTTTTACTTTCGCCCACGACCTAAAAGGTCGTGGCAATTAAAAATTCTTCAACAATCTTGATAGACGGACTTCAAAGTAAAATTTAAGTATTAAATTATTGCAGGCGGTTAAAGAAGTGAATAGGTGAATACACACATTCTTCTATGTGTACGCACACAATTTGAGTTAGTCTTTTAATGCGGCTTTATTATTTACGGCAAACTTAAGCAAGCCGTTTGTATTGGTTAGTCCAAGCTTCTTAGCAATATTGGTGCGGTGGTTTTCAACCGTACGCTTGCTTACAAAAAGCTCTTCGGCGATTTCCTTGTTTGATTTCAACCCGGAGATCATCAATAGAATATGCCGCTCAGTTGAAGTTAATAATTGCACGGAAGGATGTACATTTAATTTTGACTGATTTGTTTTTCTATATGAAACCAGCAAACCGGAAAGCTCGGGGCTTAAATAATATTTTCCCCCGGCAACGGAATGAATAGCTTTAACAATATCATTAACGGCGGCGTCTTTTAAGACGTAGCCTTTTACATCCTGATCGATAGCCTTAAAAAAAATACTTTGATCATTAAACATGGTCAATAAAATAATGCAAGTTTTGCTTGTTTCTTCTTTCAACTTTTGAGCAGCAGCAAGTCCGCTTAGTATTGGCATTTGAATATCTAAAACTGCAACATGCGGGTTGTGTTTATGAATAAGCTCCAGCGCCTCTTCGCCATTACATGCTTCTGCAACTACAAACATTGAAGGATCGGCTTCAACGCATTGTTTAACGCCGGCTCGAAACAGCGGATGGTCGTCGGCAATCAATACTGATATTTTACTTTCTGTCATAATAATTAACCTTACGTAGAATGAGGTTATAAATAGTCACAACCTTCAGAGGCTATGTGAAAATTAGTTTTCAAAGAATAAATATTA
>JAJYOQ010000317.1 GCA_021796135.1 Bacteroidota bacterium | reverse complement strand
ATGCAAATCTTCTATAAAAGTAAGAATGTAGTAAGAATTGGATCGCCATTCAGCAGTTTGATAGACTATTTTAATATTTCTATATGAAGCTACTCCAATTCCGACTATCAAAATTAATATAAAGACGAAAACGACTTTTAGACTTTTAATCTCTTTTAAAAATTCCATCTGATTGAAATACCTATAATTCATTTAACTAAGGATAAATTTACAATTTTATTTATTAATTCACGTTACACAAATAACCATCCAGGAAAATGGGAATAATGGGTAAAAAACGATTCAATTTTATAACACCAAAATTCCAACCTGTCAGCCGGTAGAGATTGGTGCATAACTACTTAGATGTCATTTCGAGTTATTGAAAAATGCATTGCCTTTATTTATTAAATGAATGACTACTTGTGTCATTTCGAATCCGTCCGCTTTCAGCGGATTAGCCGGTGAGAAATCCCATGAATAGCTTAGACAGCTAAGTAGATCATTGGATATCTCAGTCGCAAAGCTCCTTCGATATGACAGGAAGAAGCAGTTGTCATTAGTGCCGGAGGGAGAAATCTCCTTTGTTGAAAATTTAAAAGATTTCTCGGTCGATGATTTATCCCGTAGCGGGACTCCTTCGTAATGACATCTTAAAGTTCTGCAATAGACCCGGTCTGTATATTTCCTAAGAATTCTACAACTTTATTTATCATTAATAATTTCTATAACTTATTAGAAGATAAACATTTAATAGTAGTATCGAAAATTTATATAAATAATTATATAAATATTGTTGCCTCGATAATTTATTTTTAATAATTTCACAGCGGCTTAAGAAATAATTTTGCATATCGCAATTGGGAAATAGTTTATTTTTTAAGGCTCTCATTGGTATAAAACCTCGTTCTAAATTGTTTAATTTTTATATTATAAAACAAAAATTTTATCATAATTTTTGATTCAAATTAAGAAATTGTTATCAAATCAATTAAATGTTGAAATTTACAATTTACACCTCTAAGTTTACGAAAAAGATTAAGGGATTTTACTTTCCATTAAATCATAGTTCAATTATTTCAAAAATATATAAGGAGAAAATATGAAGTTATTCACTACAAAATTTCCCTTCCTTCTTGTGGCTGCACTCTTGCTGCTAATTGCGCAGAATAATTTTGCGCAAGGAGTAACAACAGCGGCTATTAGCGGAACGGTTGTAGACCAAAGTGGCTCACCATTGCCATCAGCCAACATTGTGGCTGTACATGTGCCTACGGGGACACAATACGGTACTACATCAAGATTAAACGGAAAATTCAATATCCTCGGATTGAAAGTAGGCGGTCCTTACAAAATAACCGTTTCTTACGTTGGATATAAAACAGAAACAAGAGATAATATTTATCTTGAATTAGGTGAAAACTTAACGCTAAATTTCACCATGTCGACTTCGGAAGTGAAACTTTCAGCAGTCGAAGTAACTGCCCAAAAAAATCCAATTATTAGTAATGATAGGACAGGTTCTTTTCAAAACGTGTCTGCAAAACAAATTCAAGAGGTTCCTACTATAAGCCGTTCTTTCCAGAGTTTTGCAAAGCTTTCTCCTTTATTCAGCGGTACGAATATGCAAGCTGCAGGAAGAAACAATCGTTATAATAATATCCAAATTGACGGTACTCAATACAACGATCTTTTTGGTTTAGGTTCTTCTGGTACGCCTGGTGGTCAAACAGGTACTAATGCTATAAGCTTGGACGCTATACAATCATTTCAGGTTGTAGTTGCCCCTTATGATGTTAGATACGGCGGATTTACTGGCGGCGGCATAAATGCTATCACCCGAAGCGGTACCAACCAATTTGCGGGATCAGTATATGGTTATGGAAGAAATCAAAGCTTAGTAGGTTTAAGCCCCGATACTCTTAAAACTAAGCTTGCAAATTTTAGCGAATATACATATGGATTCCGTTTAGGCGGACCAATTATGAAGGATAAATTGTTCTTCTTTACAAATCTTGAACTAACGCAGCATACAACTCCTCTATCAAATACTGCCTTGGGACCTCAAGGAAATGCTAACAACCAGGCTAATGCCGATACTTTAGCCACTCTTCTTGCTGCTAAAGGATATAATCCAGGTAGCTATTCAACTTTTGATGCTAATCAACCAAGCACAAAATTCTTCTTGCGTTTTGACTATAACATAGACGAGAATAATAAGTTAACTCTTCGTAATAATTATGTCCATTCATACATCGACAATTTAGGTAACAGAAGCGCCACTTATTCAATGAGTTTTGACAGCTACCTTTACCGTATTACTAATAATACAAACTCTACTGTTCTTCAATTGAACAGTAATTTCGGAAATCAGATATCGAATGAATTGATTTTAGGGTATACTTCTATTAGTGATAAACGCGGACCGACAGGCTCAGGTCTTCCAGAAATCAATGTCGTTTTACCTGGCGGATTTACGATTTACGCAGGCACCGATCGTTATTCATCTGCCAATAGCTTAGACCAAAATATATTTGAGTTCACAGACAACTTCACATATATAACAGGTAATAATCTTCTAACTTTCGGAACACACAATGAATTTTTCTCATTCAAAAACTTATTCATCCGTTCTTATTGGGGTTATTATCAATACAAAGTTAATTATGTATCACAGCTAAATTTCGATAGACCAAGCTTTTATCAAAGAGTTTTGTCAAGAACAAGCGATCCTGCTCCTGCAGCTCAATTTAATGTAAATCAACTTGGGTTTTACGCTCAAGATGAATATTCTGCAATTCCAAATGTAAAGATTACTTTAGGTATAAGAGTAGATATTCCGTTCTTCCCAACAAAACCTGCTTATAATGATTCGGTTAGTTATTACTTCCCCGGATATAGTACATCAAATATACCAAGCGGAAATATTTTATGGTCACCTCGTCTTGGATTCAACTGGGATATAAATGGCGAACATGTTACTCAAGTGAGAGGCGGAGTCGGTATTTTTACCGGTCGTGTTCCTTATGTTTGGATGTCTAACAATTACGGCAATACGGGAACATTAATTGCTGAGGTTGATGGCGGTGCTGGTACTCCTTTTTCTCCTGATCCGAATAACCAACCTGGTGTTGGTGCTCCCGGAACTGGCGCTCCTAAATTTCAGTCAGAAATTGATCTCGTTGACCCGAATTTAAAGATGCCTCAATTGCTTCGTTTTGATGCCGCAGTTGACCATCAACTTCCTTATGGCATTACCGGAACTATTGAAGCCCTATATTCACAAAACCTAAATGATATGTTGTACAAAGAAATTAACCTTAAGCCTGTTATAGGTACCTTACCTGATGGTAGACCATTATATGGCGGAACAAATAGCGGTAACAGCAATTTCTTTGGTATGTATTATTTAACCAATACAAGCAAAGGTTCTTCTTATAATTTTACTGCTCAACTTCAAAGAAGCGTACCTTTCGGTCTTTCCGGAAACGTAGCTTATACTTTTGGAAGATCATTTGATCAAAACGGTGTTTTATCATCTCAAGCTCAATCACAGATGAGATATAATCCAATTATTGACGATCCGAATAATCCTCCGGTTACCACATCCGACTTTGAAATAAGAAATAGAGTCTTTGCATCTCTTTCTTATACTCAAGACTTCTTTGGTAATGCACCAACCAGTATATCGCTGTATTATAATGGTCAGTCAGGTTTGCCTATCTCCTACACTGTCTACGGTGATCTCAATGGCGATGGTTTTGATGGTAACGATCTATTCTATATTCCTAATAATAATGCTGATATTGAATTGGGAACAGTCAAAAGTGGCGTTTACAGTGCTGCTAATGCAAGTACTTATGCTTCGTTTAATAATTTTATAAATAACAATGCTTATCTATCATCTCACCGCGGTTCTATTGCTGCGAGAAACGGTTCTACTTATCCATGGAGAAATGAATTGGATTTAAGAATCGTTCAGACAATACCTGCATTTAGTAACGGACATGTCTTCCAAGTTTCTTTGGATATTCTGAATGTTCTTAATCTGATTAACAGTGATTGGGGTTGGGATGTTAGCGGCGGTTATAATAGTTACAATGTTGTCTCATATCAAGGGATGGATGCTGCAACTAAAAGACCTGTATTCGGTTTCAGAGCTCCAGCAAATAATTTAGCCTGGAACTATGATAACTTTACCTCACGCTGGACAATGCAGCTTGGAGTAAGATATACTTTCTAAATTTAGTTAGTATTATATCTTTCAAAAAGCCTTTAGAGAAATCTAAAGGCTTTTTTATTGCCTCTTAAAGCATTCGATATAGAGCTAGTACTGTGACTCTGTGCACGATATAATTTTTCATTTATCATAATTTTGTATATGAAAAAATTAGATGGACCTTTGATGCTGTGGGCTGTAACACTTATATTATTTTTGCTATGGTTAGTGGAGATTGTTTTTAAAATTTCTACCGGAGTTTTCCCCCATATAATTCTAATAATTGCAATGGTTCTTCTAATTATAAATCTTTTTCGGATGGCAAAATCGAGCTCACAATAAATTATAGAGTACTTCTAAAAACTATCATTTATAAAAATTTAACGCAGAGAACCTGCCTGTCTGCAAGCTCCTTAGATATGACATACAAGTAATTGTCATTTCGAATCCGGCTTAAGCCGGTGAGAAATCCCCTTGTAAAGCTTAGATGGTCGAATTGAACATGGGATTTCTCCTTCGAGGACTCAGTCGAAATGACACAATCCTTTTTTTGTCATTTCGAACCTGCCTGCCTTCAGGCAAATATTGAAGTTTTTAGAAGTGCCCTATAATTTAATCAAAAATTATTTCAAAGAAAAGCTGCACATTTGATAATAGCTGTTTCAGACCTTAGCCGGTTTTCAGCTATTTTATATTTTTCAAAATCTTCGAACAGATCTAATTCCCTTTCTGATAACCCGCCTTCAGGTCCGAAAATAAAGTAACAATTGCTAGTTGAATCCGTTTTTATTCCTTCAAATTGTTGATTGGAATTTTGTTCAAATATGAATTTTATTCCTGGTTTATCCTTTATTGCTTCAACAGATGTTTCAAATGAAATTTTTGGTAAGAAACTGCGAAGCGATTGTTTCATTGCTGAAAGAAGAATCTTGTTCCATCTCTCAATCTTATTTCCTCTGGATATTGCTC
>JAJYOQ010000316.1 GCA_021796135.1 Bacteroidota bacterium | reverse complement strand
CTAATACAGTCGATAAAGAAGATCCAAATTGATGTAATAATTCTTCGGCACGCTCATAATCATTTCCTTCCGGCTGATCATATAGTCCGATACTTGCATACTTGCCGCTAATGATAATATCATTGACTGTATCACCGGAATAAAAGTTTTCCAATAAAGATGAACTGACCCAGCCGATTGATTTTCTCAGTTCTCGTAAGTCTGTTGAACCAAATCTCTTCCCAAGAATAGTGACTTCTCCTTCTGAAGGAAGTGAATATGCACTTATTATTTTTAATAAAGAGGTCTTACCTGATCCGTTCAAGCCGACAATTGACCAATTTTCGCCCGGAAGTATATCCCAGTTTATATTTTTTAGGATAACGGAAGAATCTCGCTTCCAGGAAACATTTTTTAGCTGAGCAATCAAGAATAACCTTCCTTATCAATATATTTTATAAAAAATAAACCGTAAAGTTATATTGCGAGAAAGTTAAGTTCAATGTTTCTTGATGAAATATATTGAAAATTAAATTACCCTGCTTATTAGAAAAGTAAGCAGCATTCCCAAAATTGTTAGTCCGATTAATTTGAAAGAACTTCGGTCGCTATGAGCTTCGGGGAGAATGTCACTTGCGCCGATATAAACTAAGAATCCGCCGAAAAATCCTAAATAAAGCGCTAATAAGAAGTTAGGGATATGTACAATAAGAGTAAATATTGCACCAAAAACTGGAGCTATTGCATCACCGAGCAGAAAGATTTTAGTTTTCTTAGTTGAATTTTTATGCATCAGCATTAAGGAAACTGTATTCATTCCGTCTGTGAAATCGTGTGAGATAATTGCAATCCCGACTAGAATCCCAACCGTAGTTCCTAATTGAAATCCCATTCCTATCCCGATACCGTCAATAAAACTATGTCCTATTAATGCTATTGCCGAAAGCATTCCAACCTGCGGGTGTTTATGATTGGCGTATTCCTCTTCATGCGCATGATGAATTAAAATAGATTTCTCAAGAATATGCAGAATAATAAATCCGGCTGCAAAAGCCATCATTATTGGCGTAGGGTTTAAATCTTTTTCCTTTACTTGAACAATAATTTCAGGAAGAATGTCAAAACTGAAAACTCCGATTAATACTCCTGCTGTAAAAGCCATAATTAAATGGATTTTATCTCTGAATTTCATGGAGAATAATCCGCCGGATAGTGTAGAGACAAATGTTGCCAATGAAAACAACATTAGAACAGTATAATTCATTAAATTCCTTTTATAATAAACAATTTATTAGATAAATATTTTTAAAATCAGATTCACAAATTAATACAAAACTAATGTTATAATTGAATGAGCTGGACTTGTGGTCTTGACAGCGCTTTGCTCAATCCATGTATGAAATTCCAATGGCCTATCCGTAGTATTCATTACTACTACGGCAATTTTTCCGTCAAGATTTTCAAAGGCTGTCGCCATTAAATCGTCGGAATTTGATGAACAAATTATTCGACGCGCTCCGGGTCGGATAAATTTAGAAAAATGCCCCAGATAATAGAATGAATTCATATACGTAAGCTCGCCGGTTTTTGTATTGCAAATAATAGGCGCCATACAAAAATTATCTGTATGATTAGGTCCGCCTGTTTGATCGAGAATTACGTTCCAGGCTGCCCAGCCTTCTGCCCAATTATTTAAGTCCATGATCATAGATTTCCCGTATATTTCTCCCCATTTCCATTCATTTATACTATCGGCAAAAAAATTAGATTCCGAACCTTCGGTAAATAAAAGGTGCTTATTAGGAAATGCATCATGTACTAGTCTTACATTATCGAAATGATTGCCTACATACCAGTGGAAACCTGTACCCCAAACATATTTTGCAGCATCGGGATCTTCATAAACTGCTGCAGCTCGCTGATACATTATTCCCCGGTTATGATCCCAGATCATTAATTTCAGATTTGATAACCCTGAATTATGAAGAACTGGTCCAAGATAGTTTTTTACGAAATCACGTTCATCATTTGCAGTATAAATACACGACTCCCATCTTTGCACTGCCATTGGCTCATTTTGGACTGTCATTCCCCAAAATGAAATACCGATTTTTCTATATTCCTTAATAAATTTTGTTAAATAATTTGCCCAGGTTTTATAATATTCCGGCTTTAATTTTCCACCGTGCAGCATATCATTGTTAGTCTTCATCCAGGCGGGTGGACTCCACGGAGAGGCAAACATTGTAATATCATTCCCTGCTTCTTTTAATGCTGCTTTTATAAAGGGAATTTTGTATTTCATATCATGAGCTATAGAAAAATCTTTCAGAGAAGTATCGCCCGCTGTCTCATCATAAGTATAGCTTGAACTTGAAAAATCACAACTGTTGATATTTGTCCTGCCTAATGAAAAACCATTGCCGCTGTCTTTATTAAACAAAGCAGTCATAATTTCATTTTGTTTATCCATTGGTAATTTATAAAATGTTTCGGCTGATGCATCTGTCAATGCTCCGCCAATGCCTATAATAGTCTGAAATTTTTTAGTCCTGTCCAGGATAATGGTGGGAGAACTTTCTTCGGGCTGTATAAAAGGTTCAAAGTTGAAGGAACCTTTGTTTGTGATTCTATCTTTAGTGTCTTTGGCAGTGAGATATTCTACTGCAGTAGTAATTTTCTTAATTGATTTATGATTTATTTTACTGTTCTGTGGCTTTTGTTTAGCCAATAATGCGAAACATAGAAATAAAGAAAAGAATAATATAAATTTTATTTTAAAATTTCTTCCTAAACTGGATAAACTAAGTCTCATTGCAGTCTCCTTTTAATAATGACCATAAAAAAATAATAACATAATCTCAAAAATAAATAATTATAATTTTTAATTCATTTTTACCATATAAATAATTCCGGGCTCGCAGCCGTTTGAGGACCAATTTCCTTCGAGAATCTTGGTTGCCGGATTAATTTGCAGTGAACCTTTTTTAATGCACCAAAAATATCCTTGTCGGGCATTTTGTTTTGTAATATCAAGTTCTTTAAAGAATAGAGTATCATTTTTGATGGTTCCTCTTACCTTCATTTCGGCATAATAAGGACTGTAAGGTATTTCGATTCTTGAAGTGCCTGTAACAAGAGAATCATTTTGCTTTAAGTTAAAAAACATCGTATATCCATCTAATCCTCTTGGTCCGTTTTGCTGAACCATTTTACCTTGCCACTGACCTGAAAAACTTAGTACGTTTGCGCATCCGATTATTATGGGAAAGGATATAAATAAAAGAATTAATAACTTAAAAACTTTTGTTCTCATGACTATTCCCTTTCAAATTGAAAATTAATAAATTTTTATAATTATATTTTGCCGCCGGGATCGTCTGCCGAAGGTCCATAAATTGAGGGAACTTTTCCCCCGGCAAGGCGTATATAAACCGATAATTGACCGCGATGGTGAATTTGGTCAAATAACATCATCATAATAAATTCATCCGTAATAATTTTTCTGCCTGCAAACTCAATTTCTTTATTTAATTGCGATTCTGGAAGTGTTCCTAGTTTTTTTATAATCTCTGATGTTTCTTTCTCAAAATCTTCGACTAACTTTCCTACCTTGTCCGGTAAATAAGTTTTATAAATTGAATTATCGATTTGTTCACCAAGAGCATAAGATTTCATTAAATACATTTCAAATATGCAAGTGGACATTAACTTTCTTGCATTTGAGGATCTTTCATGAGGTGTAAAATCTAATTTGCCGTCTGGAAAAGCACGCATTACTTTTAGAGTTATTTCGAACTCTCGTTTTAATAATTTTAATAATTCAGTTTTTGTTATCATTGATTTTCCTTTCGATAATAATTAAACCATGGTAAATAAAATTTCTAAACAATCATTTATTCCTAATTTATAAACACTTATTTAGTATTCTTTTCGGCTTTAAAAATCGTCCAGGGTTCAGAAGGACGATCAAATAGTAATCCTTTCATCCAATCAAATTGAGGATGTTCATTCAGAAATTTGTTCGCATTGAATGCCGTACCGCAGGCAGCGCCCCAACGGGCAGCAAACGACATTTGCTTTGCCATTTTTGAATCTACAACTTTTCCGTCTAAAGTTCCGGAAGGATCGTAAGGTTTATCAAGTCCGTAATATTGCGGATCGAGGTCCCAATGTGCGCATAAAGTTCTGCTGCTTGGCTTATTTTTATTTAAATATGTATCGTAATGATCAGCTTCTAATTTTTCAGCAAGCCGGACATCTATTTTCCCGGCATATTTCTTCATTAACTGATTCCATCGTACTCGCCGGGCAACGGATGAAAGCTTAATATTTGTTTCGGTACTTTTTGTTTCAAAACGTAAAATATTTAGATCTTCTGCAACATTCGATCCGAATAAATAACCGTCTTTCTTTTTTTCGAAACCAACATATTTCAATCCAAGCTCTAATCGTGCAATTTCGTTTGTATTAACATCACCGAGCAGCCAGGCATTTGCATAACCGCCGTTGTTTCCTTTTTTCATCATATCACACCACTCATCAATTGAGTTTGCGTACTGAGTTGCGTGCCGCATTCTGCAAAATTCCGGAATCCCGTTAACATCAAAAGGATAAAATCCGCCGATTGTAGTTTCGGATCCGATAAGTCCGGCATCGGTTATAAAGAAATCTGTTCCGCTGTGAATAAATCCTGCATTTGCCTGCATCAATATGTGATGACCGTGCTCTGGTACAATATCTAATACAATATTGCATTTCGGATGCCAGTAATCATCCATAGTATTATGACCAAGCACAATTCCTCCGTCTTTGGTCATACTTCCGGTGGCAATAAACGAACTGCATGATTCTTTTTTAGGATCGGGAGAATTGATCTTTAGCGAATCCTTTACAGACGGAAACCAATAAGATATCAACTCTATATAGCCATTATATGCAACTAGCTCATTCAAACTAATTGTATCTCCGGCTGATTTCATGCCTTCTTCAATCCCTTTAATTTCAGAAATATCTTCTTCATCTACTTTTGGAGTGAGAATCTCACCGGCTTTATTCACCAGCCATGACCAATTTATTCCTGTCTGATATTTCCATCCGGCTCCTAATACCCTGATTGATTCTTTAATCTCTTTTGCAAGAAGGTAGCCATGCTGAAATCCTCTTTCCTCGGGTGAACAAATCGATAATTC
>JAJYOQ010000315.1 GCA_021796135.1 Bacteroidota bacterium | reverse complement strand
CATTTTAGACAGTTTTGAGACCTCTCTTTACGTTCGAGACTAAATAGGAGAGTTCTGCAACACTCTCGGTAGGCAGGTTCTCTGCGAACGTTGCGTATTCTTTGCGTTCTTTGCGTTAAATTTTTAAAAAAGATAGTTTTTAGAAGTGCCCTTAAGTAACTAACGACGTTGCGTTTTAGCGGACGCCATGAAGTGTCCGCTACCAACAACATGATTTATTGGTTATAAAATTCACTTACACAAATACAAAACAAGCCTAACTTCTACCAGGCAAAACGTTATATAGAAATCATGGAGCGTGACCGCTCCCAGGAAATATTCATATGTTGGTTTAACAGAATCGAAATGACAAAATAATGTAGAAATTTGATTCATCAAATTCCTTTTATATGAAAACATAATCATTAAAGGTTATTACCATGAAACAAAAAATAATTTATGCTGTCATCATAATTCTGATATTATCTGTCCTCTTTGTCCTATTCTGTCTTATAAAAAACACCACACAAAACAAAGAGACGAAAACCGAAACGACCTATTCCATCGGGAAAGCAGAACAGCAGTACAAAAAAGGTAAAGATTTTATTACAACCGTTACAAAATCTTTTCATACAAAAGTTGCGATACAACCATCTTTAGAAGATTCCTTATACAGCTTTACAAAGTCCGATAGCCAATACGATCTATCCATAAGCATCAAACGGAAACAGACAGCACCATTGCACTGGAATATTTTTTAGACTTAACCTCAAAAGAACTGGTCCGTATAGATACTATTTATCAACTCCGTGTTGATACACTAAAAATCAAAGAAATAATTTCAGAAAGAATAGCACCGCCTTTTTACGACACCTTTTTATTTGGTGCACTAACAACAGCCTTGGTAATAATTTTAATTCTCCATTTCATTCCTTAATTCATAATAAATGACTAATGACGACTGACTTTTATATGGCACACGAAGACAAAATAAAACTCGCAATAGAACTAATAAAATTTTTCTTGTACTTAGTTACATTGATAATTTCAATTGCCTTTGCCTTCAACTCCATGGACAAGCGCATTTGCATCATTGAATCCGAAATGAAATACAAAGTCAACACCACACTCATCCTAGAAAAACTCGATCAAGTCAAAGACGAAATCAACAAGAAGATCGAATACGAAATCTCCAAAGTCAAAAAATAATTTGTAGGAACCTTATTCTCTTGTATGTCCCTTGCTTCAAATTCCTATTGCCTTGCTACTGTCCTCCCTGAAAGGGACAAATACACATAGCAGTGGGCAACGCCCACGGTAACAAATCAATCAATTATCCGAACCCTGAAAGGGTTCAATAATTCCTGGCGAGGCGCCCCATAATATTTTGAATTACCTGTCCCGATTTTATCGGTATCAAATACATTGTTCAATCAATTCCCCCTTCACAAAAAATGTCATCCCCGATTTAATTTGCTATATTTCTTTTTGGTACCTCTTATTATTTAATTTCGCTATTTCTTCTAATATAATTGTCATTAACTTTTTATATTTGTATCTCCTCATTTCACCATCATCATCTTCATTACCTTACTCCAATTCCCGGCGCTTATGCGGTAAAAATATATCCCGGATGATACCCGTTCTCCGTTGCTGTTAATTCCGTCCCATGTTACTTCATGGAAACCTGCAGAAAAGCCCTCATTTGCTATGCATGCTATTTCTCTTCCTGTTATATCGTAAATCGTTAACTCCACTCTTGATGTCTGCGGAAGTTCAAATGCTATCTTAGTTGATGGATTAAATGGATTTGGATAATTATTGTAAAGCTTATATTCTTTAGGTGCTTCAATTGTTATACGAATCGCCTTAGTCCAGCTTTTTCCGTTTGAAGTATTGATTACTGCAATGAGAGTCGTATCTTTTCCAACAGGTGCTTGTTTATCGACCGAGAAAGTAAATTCTGCTTCGGATGCGGCATTTGCCTTAATTGCTTTGATAAATACCGAGTTTGATTTGAACTGAAGCCATGTCGGAAGATTTATAAATCTTGCTGAAACATTCTCTGCTTCAATACCGGAATTGTTTTGAACGCTTAATGAAATCGTATTGCCTGTAGATGCAAATGGAACATCCCATATCCTCCCAGTGTTATCCTCACCTGGCTCAGGGAAGTAACTATTTCCTGACTGCTCTGCCTTTAATGGCTTGAATATTATTCCCGGTAATTTAGAATTTGTATTTTGAAATTTTTTATCTGTAGTCTGAGCATCAATGACTCCCGCTAAAATACTAAGAGACAAAAATACAGTAATTAGAGTTTGTAATTTATTCTTTAACATACAGAAAAATTCCTCCTTCCTGGACTCAAATATTTATTTCATTCTTCTGATCAAATACTCGGCATTATATTTTAATAGTGCATAAGCTTCGCTTGTTAGATGCTTGCCGTTTTGTGCTTCGACTTCATTTACAAATGCATTAAGTATATTCTTTGCTGCTGTTGTATCTCCTGCTGCAAGTTTTGTCTTCGCATTATCAAGCTTTGAATCGAGGCTACTGGCAATACCCTGGGTGTCTATCCAGCCAAGGGCAAAAGAGCGATGCTTATATGAGATAAGTGTGTCGATCCATGAGCCAGCGGAGAAAATCAAAGGCGGTGCTGTCGGACCTATTGTCCAACCATGATAATTTACAACGTTTTTCATGGAATCTACATAAGCATAAATGAGGTTATAAATAGAGTCTTGTACCTCACTTGTATCCTGGTCAATGTCTGGATAAAATTCGCCAACATTGAAATAAGGATAGGCTGTGAATGCCCTGATTCCTGGTAAGGCTTTACTCATCATCACTAAGTTAGTTACTGTTGATTGAGGTTTTACGAATGGAAGTCCAACGGCAAAATTCGCAACAGAATTATGTTCTATATCAGCAGTCCAATTTAAGTTTGGTAAAGTAGGAAGTCCAATCGACTCAACTAACTTATTTGCAGGTGGATAATAGCGCCTGAATTGTCCTTCTTCAAAATAGTTAGCAAATCTCAGTCCTATAGTATCATACATAACTGAATTTGGACTACGGGTAATATCGATTTCAAAATACCATAAATCGCCTTTGTTTTTACTATCATTTGTAAGCGTATAATTATAATAATAAAATCCTGTTGATGAGGAGTATGACACTTTCGCCGAAAGAATAACATTGAAAAGGAATGGATAATCCGTACTTAAACTGTCTTCGGAAATTAAAGCCTTAACATCCTGTGCTTTAAGATGCACAGCCAATAATAGTATAAGGCACATGAAACTTGTGGCTAAATATCGCATTTTGTCTCCTTTAATTTGCTTTGTAAAATTCATAATGAACTGACTTGCCTTCAATAATTCTATATCCACCATGGGCATTCATCCATTTTTCAAGCCAAACTCCCAAGTATGTCATTATAGGAACTTTAGGATGCTTGGGATCATATATTTGAAACGGCGCAGTATTGTTGATATCGACACTACGTCCAACTCGATGAAGAGCATGCGGAGACTGCCAATTCCCATATACTCCATCAAACAATCCACCAAATGCAAGGCTCATATCATTTAAGCTTATAATAATAGGTGTCCCACCTCCACTTAGAGATCCTGACCAATTATAGAAATCAAGAATAGCACCAAACAAACTTTCACCCATGGCAGTTGTACACCAATCATTATCCGGGTGGTTTTCTGCGCCGTATGCTGATTGAGAAAAGGTATAAGGCTTCTGACCGTTCGGAATAAATATCAAATCCCTAAAATTAACAAGTCCCGGAACTTGGACTGTTAAATTTACAGTGTCCTTTATCGTGGGATCGGATTTCAATGAAGCAGTAATGAGATAATTTCCTGCGATCCTGGAAGCAGTATACGATTCGACAACAGCAATACCATTATCATCAGTTGTGAGCTCAAGTGAATTACCTTGTTTACCTTGAGCGGAAAAGATGCCTTGCAGCGATTGCGATGGAATTAGATTATTGCTGCCTTCATGCATATGGCCGCCGGAACCTTTATGATACATACTATTTATTTCTACTTCAGTATTTTTTAAAGGATTGCCGTTTCCGTCAGTAACTGAAATTGTAAAACTCCGTTCCGGATCGTATCCGGAAAGATTGTTTGCTTCGCTTCGTGTAATTCCACCGGGCAACAGAGCGGGCCAGATAGACCACGGTGCATGATTTACTATATTTACCTTGGGTTTCACATCCATATATTTTAAATAGAGATCAGCATCATCTGCAGGCGCGTTACTCCACATTTCTTCTTCCCAGCATAAATAGTCAGGCACAGTTCCCATCATATATATCTCTCCTCCGTAATCTCTTATATAATCACTCCAATCTCCCGGAGGCGAATAAGGCGTTGATCGATAGGTTCCGTTAAATACAAAATTTAAAATATCACCTGTAATAACCTTTAATGGAAACGCCCACGGCGGGGAATCGAAATATGCTGGATCTCCATAATTTTGAGAAACCACGAATTCGGTAAATATGAAGGAAGCAGATTGCCCGGTACAGCTGTTATAACTAGCCCAAACATCATTATATGTCGTTACCCATGGTATTGTATCTAATTTTATTTGACATTTGAGTACACCGTTAACAAATACTTGTATATTTGCCCAATCCGGCATCTTCGTATCACTTAGTTCAAGAACGTAATATGGCCAAACCATTAAGGTTCCGCTTTTTGGTACAACAAAACCATAATCACCTTGTATGGTAAAATTATTCTTCTTGATATTTGATTGGGGTGATATGGAAATTGTATCCTGTATGTGTACCTGGGCTATTAATATTGAGTATGGCACAATAAATAAGATAAGTGAGGCTATATGAAAGCTGCGCAAAGACTCTCCTGTTTTATTTTGCATTGATGTTTAATCCCTTCTGAAAAATAATCTTTTAAAAACATCTTTAATGAAAGAAGTCTTCATTGCCCCTTTTTATCTTACGAGATTTAATATAATCTCTTCTTATCCTTTTAGATAAAAATAGGTTAACTCTTTGTTTCAAATAATATGCCGTGTATTTTATTTACAATAAACAAGCTTCAACAAAAGCAAGGATGATCCGATGACAAGCCGGAAGTCTTACTGACTGATAGTACTCCGAGGCAGGGAAGTCCTGTTACATGGGGAAGCGGTCAGCAGAGAAT
>JAJYOQ010000314.1 GCA_021796135.1 Bacteroidota bacterium | reverse complement strand
GTCTTCGGCATCAACTTCTTCTTTAAGCATCTTTTGATTTTTTTGAATCTCCGAAAGCTTATTCGTTTCTTTCTGTAGTTCCTTTTCCAAAGTAGAAATTTTCCCGTAACGAAGCTCTGCAACTTTTCCGAGATCACCCTCACGTTCAAATTTCTCCGCTTGAAGTTTTGCACCTTCAATTTCGCTGTTCATCGATCTTATTTTCTGTATCTTTTCTTTCTCCAGTTCCCAATGAAGCTTAAGCTGATTCCTTTCTTCAACAAGTCCGCTCATTTCTGCTTTCAGTTCCTCTAATCTTTTTATAGATGCTTCATCTTTTTCCCGCTTCAAAGCTTCATTTTCTATTTCAAGCTGTTTAATTTTTCTTTCGATAGCGTCAAGCTCTTCCGGCATTGAATCAATTTCAATTCTTAATTTTGATGCGGCTTCATCAATCAGGTCAATTGCTTTATCAGGAAGAAATCTATCCGTGATATATCTGCTTGACAATTGAGTTGCGGCTATAATAGCACTATCAGTAATTCTGACCCCATGATGAACTTCATAACGATTTTTCAGTCCGCGTAAAATTGAAATTGTATCTTCTTCCGAAGGTTCCGTTATAAGCACCGGTTGAAATCTTCTTTCAAGGGCAGCATCTTTTTCGATATACTTTTTATATTCATTTAAAGTAGTTGCGCCGATTGCATGAAGCTCACCACGTGCGAGAGCAGGTTTTAATATATTCGCAGCATCCATCGAGCCGGAGACAGCGCCAGCACCGACAAGAGTATGGAGCTCATCGATGAAGAGTATTATTTCACCGTTTGATTCTTCAACCTCTTTAATTACTGCTTTCATTCTTTCTTCAAACTGTCCGCGGAATTGAGTACCAGCAATAAGAGTTCCCATATCCAAAGCCATGATAGTTTTAGACTTTAAATTTTCCGGTACATCGCCCGAAATAATACGTTGTGCTATTCCTTCGGCAATTGCTGTTTTACCAACACCAGGTTCACCTATTAGAACAGGATTATTTTTTGTCCTTCTTGAAAGCACTTGAAGAACTCTTCTGATCTCTTCATCTCTTCCGATAACTGGGTCAAGCTTACCTGCTTTAGCAAGCTCGTTCAAATTGTTTCCGTATTTTTTCAAAGCTTGATACGTGTCTTCGGGATTTTGCGAGGTTACTCTTTGATTACCACGAACATCTTTTAATGCCGAAAGAGTTTCTTCGTGAGAAATCCCATTATCGCGTAAAAGCTGACCTGCCTTTCCTTCTGATGAAGAAAGTGCAAGCAGAATATGTTCGGTCGAAACAAACTCATCCTTTAAAGCTCTTGCCTCTTCAGCGGCAATATCAAAAAGCTTAAACGCCGCGCTGGACATTTGCTGATTACCAGAGCCTGAACCGCTTACCTTGGGAAGATTTTCAAGAAGCTCATTAGTTTTAACTTTTAAACGCGAAATATTTCCTCCTGTTTTTTGAATAATTGTATCGGCAATATTTCCAGTTTCCTGAATTAGCGCAGCAAGTATATGCTCCGGTTCCACAATTTGATTATTATAATTTTGAGCAATCTCAAGAGACGATTGAACGACCTCTTGTGCTTTTACAGTTAACCTGCTAAGATTAAATGCCATAATATTTTTCCTTCCTGGGTATCAAATTTAAATCCGACACCCAGCTAATCACAGTTTTTTTACTTCTGTGTACCATTCGCTTGATTGTTCAAGCATCTGATTCATTCTTTTTACCAGTTTGTAAGGGTCATTCAAACTTCCCTCAAGCAACAAAGCCGATTCATATAATTCTTCCGCTACGTTTCCAATATATTCATCGTTTGAATTTGACTTAAATATCTTTAAAAGATTTCTAATAAGTTTATGGTCTTTATTTATTTCAAAGACTTTTTTCTGAACCGATATATCTTTATTCGTCAAGCGTAAAATTTTCTGCATTGAAGCAGACATGCCCTCTTCCGCACTAACTACACATGCCGGAGAATCACTTAATCGTTTTGATTCTTTTACTTCCGTAACCCGGTCGCCGAGAATTGCTTTTATTTTTGCAAGAAGGCTGTCGAATTGCTTTTCATCATCATTGTCAAGACTTTGAAATTTGTTTTCTTTTTCTGAAACATCTTTTAACTGTTCCAATTTATTAAGCTCAGTAGAATCGACCGACTTAAAATCAAAATCCTTAAATTTTCTAATTGATGTAACAACAAATTCATCTATCGGATCATAGAGATAAATAACCTCAATTCCCTTCCGTTTAAAAATTTCAAGATGAGGATCGAGGGCTATTGCATCCCGGCTATTTCCGAAAGCATAATAAATTTCTTTTTGCCCATCAATTAGCCTTGAGACATAATCTTCGAGTCCGGTTAGCTGATCAGCATTGCTACTGGTTGAAGAATTAAATCTCAATAATTGTGAGTACTTCTCCATGTTTGTAAAATCGCTGTAGCCAAGCTTAAAGACTCTTCCGTGTTCCTTCCAGAACTCAGCATATTTTTCAGGTTCGTCTTTTGCTTTTTTCAGGAGGTACGAGAGCACCTGATTTGTAATGCTGTTTGCAATTTTCGTGAAGATCACATTTTCCTGTAAAGTCTCTCTTGAGATATTCAGAGGTAAATCTTCCGAATCCACAACACCTTTTACGAAGCTTAAATATTCCGGCAGCAAATCCTTATTTTTGTGTTGAATCAATACTCTACGGACATACAGATCTAAACCGTAATCTTCACGGTTGAACCCGAATAAATCAAAATTCTTTTTAGGAACAAAAAGGAGGGCACTAAATTGTATTGGGGCATCGACGGTGACATGGATAGTATCCATCGGCTCTTCGCTATCGTAGCTTAAGAATTTGTAAAACTCGGTGTACTCTTCCTTAGTAATTTTATTTTTCGGTTCCCGCCAAAGCGCAGATATTGTATTTATCTTTTCATTCTCTAGATAGATAGGAAATGAGATGAAATTCGAATGTCTTTTAATAGTTGATTCAAGTCGATACTTTTCGGCAAAATCCTTTGCATCCTCTTTTAAATGAATTTCTATTATCGTACCGCGTTTTAGATCATTATTAATTTCTTCAATCTCATAATTTCCAAGCCCATCGGATTTCCATTCAACTTCGGGAGAATCCTTTTTAAATGACTTTGTTTTAATGACCACTTCTTCGGCAACCATAAACACGGAATAAAATCCCACGCCGAATTTTCCAATAATATTATTCACATCTGATTTGTTATCTTTTAACTGTTTCAAAAATTCAGCTGACCCGGATTTTGCAATTGTACCTATGTTATTTATTAATTCTTCTTTCGTCATACCTATTCCGGTATCTGAAATAGTTAATAATTTCTTCTTCTCGTCAAAATTTATTTTTATTTCGAGTGGTAATTCTTTATCGAGAATGTCGGTTCCTTTAGTTGATTCAAACCTCAATTTATCAAGCGCATCTGAGGCATTAGATATTAATTCCCTTAAGAAAATTTCCCTGCTTGTATAAAGAGAATGAACGAGAATGTCCAGAAGTTGCTTTATCTCAGCCTTAAATTCATGTTTTTCAGAAGTCATTTGTTTTGGTGCCATTTATTTTCTCCATGTTAATTTTAAATAATTTTATTTTCTAAGTTCAGATAGTTCATTAAAAAGTTTAATCTCTTTCGAAGAAAGATTCTTTGGTATGTTTACCGAAATAGTGACGAATAAATCTCCCTTTCCTTTTGAGCCGTCGGATTTCTGCATTCCCAATCCTTTAAGTCGAAGAGTTTTTCCGTTGTCTGTTTCTTTGGGAATATCAATATTAATGATTTTTCCTTCCAATGTCTTAATTTGTTTTTTCCCACCTAAAACAGCAGTATACAAATCTATCGGCATTGAGTAATATAGATCATCGTTTCTTCTTTCAAAGACAGGATGCTTTTCTATTTGAATAGTTAAATAGAGATCTCCGCGTTCCCCGCCCCCAATGCCTTCAGCTCCTTGATTTTTTAATCGAAGTTTTTTCCCTTCTTGAATACCTGGAGTAATTTTAACGCGAAGTTTTTTCCCATCGACAGAAATTTCGCGTTCGACACCGGCGTTAGCATCTTCCAATGAAATGTTTAAAATTGCTTCGTAATCTTTTCCCTTCCGGCCGCGTCGAAAAGTATTGCCTTTTCTTTGCGCATTAATATTTCCACCAAAAAAACTTTCAAAGAAATCAGAGAATCCAGCTCCGCCAAATAAATTTTCAAACTCCGGGGGAACATTATAATTTCTTTGATTCGAATAACTATTATATCCTCTTTCATTACCCGTATTTTGGTACTGCTTCCAGTTTGAGCCTAGAGTATCATATTTTTTTCTTTTCTCGGGGTCACTTAAAACTTCATTAGCTTCCGTAATTTCTTTAAATTTTTCTTCGGACGACTTGTCGCCGGGATTTTTATCCGGATGATATCTTTTCGCAAGCTTACGATATGCTTTTTTTATCTCATCGGCATTTGCATTTTTTTCGACGCCAAGAGTTTTGTAATAATCTTTATACTCCATGTTCTCCTCACACCTTTCTCAAGGAAGACCAATCAAAATAAAACTTATTTAATGACTGAAATTAATAAATGAAAAGGGTAACTGAAAGCAGCCACCCTTTTCAATTCAATCATTTTTCAGGGTTTACTTTACCTTTACTTCAATTTCTTTCGGTTTAGCCTCTTCAGCCTTTGGAACAGTAATGCTCAACTGACCGTCCTTAAACTCGGCTTCGATTTGGTCTTCTCTAATTTGTTGCGGTAATGTAAAAGAGCGATAATATTTTCCGAAGACTCTTTCCATACGATGATACTTGGAATCTTTAGATTCCTTTTCCTGCTTTCTTTCTCCGCTGATATTTAGCTGACCTTCAACATACGATATTTTTACATCACTTTTGCTTACCCCCGGTAGATCCAACCTAATTGTATATCTATCTTTATCTTCTGAAATATCCGTCAGCGGCATCCAAACCGCATTTTCATATTCGGCATCACCCTCTTCAGAAGTCGAACCAAATCGGCTACCGAATGATCTAAATAATTTGTTGAACTCCCTTTCAACATTTAATAACTCCCTTTCCGGGCTCCATTTTACGAGTGCCATAATTAAATCCTCCTTAATTTTTATTTTAATTTGTGATTTTTTTACTAACTCATAATTATATTTAC
>JAJYOQ010000313.1 GCA_021796135.1 Bacteroidota bacterium | reverse complement strand
AGACGAAATGACGACATATTTTTAAACATTAGTTCCTCCCGTTTCTATTTTCAAGAATTTCGCTGCTAAAGAAATCTTTAAGGAAAGGATCATTAGTAGAAACAAGGCTTTCGATATTTCCTTCATACTTAATCTTTCCGTCATTTAGCACGACAGCATGTGAAGCAATAATTTTAGCGCAGATAATATCATGCGTAACGACTATTGCGGCAGTTTTCAAATCTTTTTGTAATTCCACGATCAACTGACTAATTTCTTTAGTAGTAATCGGATCGAGACCAGTAGTAGGTTCATCGTAGAGAATAAGTCTAGGTTCGGTAATAATAGTGCGAGCAAGACCGATTCTTTTTTTCATACCGCCTGAAAGTTCGGCAGGCATTTTATCAATAGCATCTTCGAGCGAAACTTTTTCGAGAGACGATTTAACTTTTGCCTCGACTTCCTTTTCCGTAAAATTAAAATTACGGATCAGAGGGAAAGACAGATTTTCGCGGACAGTCATAGAATCATAAAGTGCCGCACTTTGGAACAGGAAACCGATTTCTTTACGGACTTCATTTAGCTGTTTTTCATTCAGAGAAAGGACACTTTTACCTTCGATAAAGATTTCGCCGGAATCAGGTTCCATTAATCTAACGATACACTTCAGCAAGACGCTTTTACCAGTACCGCTTCTGCCGAAGACGACGACATTTTCGCCCTCATTAATTTTTAGAGAGACGTCATCCAGAACTTTAAAATCTCCGAATGATTTGCTAAGGTTTTTGACTTCAACTTCAGACATAAGTTAACCCCAAATCAAAACAGTAAGTTTAACAAGCACCATATCGGCGAACAAAATAATAAGAGAAGAGACGACCACAGAGCTAGTAGAAGCGCGTCCGACTCCCTCCGTGCCGTTTTCAGCATTATATCCCTTAAAGGTACCGACAATACCGACGATAAAACCGAAGAAGAAAGTTTTAGCGATACCGGGAATAACATCAGAGAAATCCAAGGCATGTACAACAGTATTCACATACAATTGAAAGCTAATATGCTGAGAAAGATAAATAGCCAGGAAGCCGCCGATAATAGCCAGGAACATAACATAGACAGTAAGGATCGGGAGGATCAAGGTACAGGCGACGATTCTGGTAACCACCAAAAATTTAAAAGGATTAATAGCCGAGACTTCCATAGCGTCAATTTGTTCAGTAACCCTCATAGAGCCGAGTTCAGCGCCGATACCGGAACTAACCCTACCGGCGAAGATTAAGGCAGTAATAACCGGACCCAATTCCCGCACAACGGAGAGGGCAACCATACTCGGCAGATAGGCTTCAGCGCCGAATTTAGCCATAGTCGGCTGACTTTGCATAGCCAAGACGAGACCGATAATAAAACCGGTAACGCTGACAATAGGCAGAGTTTTGACGCCGAGTTCATCCATATGTTTTTTAATTTCGGCAAATTCAAACGGAGGAACCAGCACTTTTTTAAAAAATTGGAGGGTAAAAACAGAGAGACCGGCAATCATAGTAAAAAATTCCTGAAATCTTAGATAAGAGACAGAGATTTTTTGCGAATGATTTACTTTAATCTTTGGAGTATCCAAAATAATGTGCTTTATATTAAAATCCGTTTAGAAAAAATAATCAATAAAATTGTATAAAGATTTATACTTTCAAACCAAAATAATAAAAAATCGACCTCAAAAAAAAATTGAATGATACAGATCAACAATTTTAGACAGCATAATTAAAAATGAACACCTTCCCAGGATTCAACCGGATCGGTAGATTTAACGATATGCATACCCGCGTCGGCGAATTTTTGAAAGGATTCATTAGCGATATCAGAATAATCGATAGAACCGGGGATAACAACCGGAGAAGTACAATCCTCGAGAAGGTAGACCTTATTAGTAAGGTGTTTTTTCCGGAGCAGGAAATCCTGAAGGAGATCGTCTATAGTCCAGGCGACGCAATGGCTTTTAGCCTGACCGGCGATAATGATAATATCAAAATTTAGTAATCTTTCGATAAGCGAGGAATTTTTATCAGCAATTTTTTTACCATTTACTCTTTCTCTGACCTCGGGACCGAAGATAGAATAATGTTCAGTAAAAGGGTTATTGCCTTTCGGTTGAAAATTCGGCTGGCTATAGCGAGCGATGCTATGGAAGAAGACAGATTCTTCGAAAGAAGGGACGAGAGCGTAGCCGATACCGCCGAGCATAGCGTGGTAGGGCCAGACAGTGAGGTTATATTTATTTCCTTCTTTTAGTTTTTGAGTATAATGCAGGAGATAATTTTCAGCCTGGAGGTAATCGACGCCGAGATTGCGGCAGACATTTTCATTTATTTTCCAAAGACCTTTTTGGACATCTTCGGTAGAAATCAGGGTAAAGGGTTGAGGGTGTTCACCTTTATCATTGACGAGGAATATGGAATGGAAGATTTGCAAAGGGTAGTGAGTATCCATAGTAGGGATAATTTCGGTAATAATATCCATATTTCTATAGATGAAGCTGCAGAATCGTTTAGTATCCTCGACCGCGCCGTTACCGGATTTACCGCCGACGAAAAGTTCGAATCCGGGGATGCAGAAAGTATTCTGCATATCGACAGCGAGGATGCAGATTTTGATTTTATCAGAGGAGGAAGGGTTTATGTGGTACATATTAGCCCAATTTAGGGCATCTTTAGCGCGAGATTCATAGTCAACTTTCCAAATTTCACCGGTTTTAGTTTCGTTATAATGTTTGGGCAGCGGTAATTCATTTCTTTTCATTGACAATTCCCTAAGAGAATAAATTCAGAAATAATTTAAATTGTGATAGGTAAAATAACAAAACGGAGGATAAGAATTTGAATGGTTGGAGAAAAGATGGGGTTGAGGGGGCGGAGTTGGGAAATGGTTATAATTCTTCTATTCTGGAAAAAATTTCAAATAAATTTGCTTATCTTGGAAAATAATTACAATTTTAACATATAATTATATTTATTTTAGAAAATAACTACAATGAGTGAATTGCTATTTAGTTCAGGTGACCGCAAGGAAGCATACAAAATTTTTAAATTGCTTCAAGAGAAAAAAATAAGGAAAATAGCACCGAGGATTTACACGACAAACTTCGATGAAAGTCCTTCCGAAATAATAAATAGAAATATTCTGGAAATTCTTGGCAGTTTATATCCTCAAGCTGTTTTAAGTCATCGTTCTGCTTTTGAGTTTAGACCGACATCAACCAATCAAATGTTTGCAACATATTCTTATACCAGAAAAATTAAACTGCCCGGGATAACAATAAATTTTCTTGAAGGGAAAGGACCAGTTGAAGGCGACACAAAATTCATTGGTGATCTTTATGTTTCTTCTGAAGCAAGAAGATACCTAGAGAATCTTCAGATAACAAAAAAAGCCGGTCCAAGTTCTAAGACACTGGGAATTCCGCAAATTGAAGAAAAGCTAGATGATATTTTAAGAATTAAAGGTGAAGAAGGATTAAATAAATTACGAGACGATGCAAGAAAGGCAGCCGGAATTCTGGGAATGCAAAAAGAATTTGAATCATTAAACAAAATCATTGGTGCACTTTTTGCGACTAAGCCCTCACAAATATTGAAATCAGATTTGGCATTATCACGCGCTATCGGTTTGCTCTATGATAAAAACAGAATAGAACTTTTTGAAATACTTTTTAGCTACCTACATAACAAAACTTTTAAAGCACTTCCAGAAAAGAATAAATCATTAAATTCATTTAGGAATTTTGCATTCTTTGAAGCTTATTTTTCAAATTACATTGAAGGGACAGTATTCGAAGTTTCCGAAGCAAAAAATATTATTGATACCGGCGTACCGTTACCCAATCGCGGTGATGATTCTCATGATATACTCGGAACATATCAGATAGTTTCAAATAGAAAAGAGATGAAAATAATTCCGGGAAGCGGTGAAGAGTTTCTTGAAATTCTTCAATCACGTCATAAAACTTTGCTTTCGTCACGTGTCAGCAAAACTCCGGGGCAATTCAAAGAAAAAAATAATAGGGCAGGCAATACTTATTTTGTAGATTACAAACTTGTTAGGGGAACATTAACCAGAGGATTTGACTACTATAAAATTCTTTCGGACCCTTTTGCACGTGCAGCTTACATTATGTTCATGGTAAGTGAAGTTCATCCTTTTGAAGACGGAAATGGAAGGATTGCGAGAGTAATGATGAATGCAGAGCTTGTAAATAAAGATGAATCTAAAATTATTATTCCGACTGTTTTTCGAGATGATTACTTACTTACATTAAAAAGATTAACGAATCAAAAAGACCCTGTTCCATATGTCGAGATGCTTTCAAAAGCTCACTTGTTCAGCGAAAAGCTTCACTATGAAAGCTATGATGATTTATATAATTACATAAATGTCCACAACGCCTTTTATGAATCAGACGAAGGTAAGCATCTAATAATTAATTAACTATATATCACAAATTGTGATTTCAAAAAATTCTTTGAGGTCGCAAAATGCGACCTCATTAAACTTAAAAGTATTATGGAAGTATCAAAAAACAATTTAATCATTTACGATTCCGAATCCATCTGGCGGAAAATTTACACCATTCGCGGTGCTCAAGTAATGTTTGATAGGGACTTAGAAGTTGAATCCATGGTATCACAAAATGCGATACCATCAAAGTAACATCTCTGCGGGTAATTGCCTTATGTGTTTACAAAGCAAGGCGTCGCAAATTTAGCAATTGTGCTAACCAGTTATCGGGAAAATGAAATATTTATAATAATTATGTGTGTCTTTGCTGCAATGCTTAAGTTTATTATTAATAACGCTTATCTATTTCAGCAACAAGGGGTATTTTCGACGGACAAATCAGGGTTTATGACTGACTTGAAATTTACGATTATTTGTACGTATCTTTGTATAAAAATATATACGTAAACAAAAGGTGCGGGAATGGACACAAAACTAACTCTAAAATTAAATAAAAGAGTAATTGAGCGGGCTAAAAAGTATGCTAAAAGGAATAAGCAAAGTCTTTCCGGGATGGTTGAGAACTATTTTAATATGATAGCGGAAAAAGATACTTTAAATGATTTAGAAATATCTCCAAATGTTCTCGAATTATCCGGAATCATTAAATTATCAGAAAATTTCAATCTGAAACAGATATACGGCAAACATCTTGAGGATAAATATACA
>JAJYOQ010000022.1 GCA_021796135.1 Bacteroidota bacterium | reverse complement strand
ATTATCAGTGAAATTGGAGGAACAGTCGGCGATATTGAAAGTCTTCCCTTTATTGAGGCAATGCGTCAGCTAATGCTTCAATTCGGCAGAAAAAATACTATGAATATACATGTAACATTAGTACCGTATATTGCATCCGCCGGAGAAGTTAAGACGAAACCAACACAACATAGCGTAAAGAATTTACTTGAACTTGGAATACAGCCCGATGTATTAATTTGCAGATCAGAGAAAAAAATTGCAAAAGATATTCGTGATAAAATTGCTCTCTTCTGCAATGTAGATACCAAATCAGTAATTTCAGCTTATGATTGCTCATCAATCTATGAGGTGCCGCTAGTACTTTTCAAGGAAAAATTAGATCAAATAGTATTAAAAAGATTGCATTTGCCGGAAAGAAAAATAAAACTTGAGGGATGGGATAACCTAGTCCAAAACATCAAGAATTCAACAAAAGTTGTTGAAATTGCAGTATGCGGTAAGTATATAGAACATATGGATGCCTATAAAAGCATTATGGAATCATTTATTCATGCAGGCGCTGAAAACGGAGTTAAAGTCAAGGTAAGAGATGTTAATGCTGAGTTATTAGAAGGAAAAGATCCTGCAGAATTATTATCCGGAGTTAGCGGAATACTTGTACCCGGAGGATTTGGAGAAAGAGGAATAGAAGGAAAAATTAATGCAGTTACATATGCAAGAGAAAACAATATTCCTTTTTTCGGTATATGCCTTGGTTTACAGTGTGCAGTAATTGAGTTTGCGAGAAATGTTTGCGGACTGAAGAAAGCTCACAGCTCTGAATTTAAGGTTAATAAATTCAGTGTAATTGATTTAATGCCTGATCAAAAAAATATTAAAAATATGGGTGCGACAATGAGACTTGGTGCATATCCATGCATAATAGAAAAAGATACGAAAGCCATGGAAGCATACAAATCTGATTTTATCTCTGAAAGGCATAGACATCGATATGAAGTTAATAATAAATTCAGATCAATATTAACAGAACATGGGATGATCTTAAGCGGACTATCACCGGACAAAGAGCTCGTAGAAATTATTGAAATTCCTACTCACCCCTGGTTTGTTGGTTGTCAGTTTCATCCGGAATTGAAATCAAGAGCTACAAAAGCACATCCATTATTTAGAGAATTTGTAAAAGCAGCACTTGAGTATTCCGAAGGAAAAGCTCACAAATAATTCTTTTTTCACAAATTTAAAATTTTAAAATGAAAAAAATAACCCTGTGCGTGAAAATAGGAATTCAATATTCTATTTCTTTTGGTAAGGTTCCGATAATTATTTTATTGTTCCTTCTATTAAACATTAAGATCTCAGCACAACCCATAATTAACAGATTAGTTAAAAGTGGACTGGAATACGGTTATGATTTTAAATGGGAAAAATCAGAAGAAGTCTTTCAAAATTTAATTAACAGATTTCCTAATGATCCCCGGGGATATCATTATAAATCAGGGATTTATTTATGGAAATATCTAAGCAGCCAGGATGAGAGTGATTTTAAGAACTTTATTCAATACTCCGATACTGCCATTTCAATTGCTCAAGAGATATTAGATAAGCACCCGAAAAGAGTTGAAATACTTTATACTTTAGGCGCTTCCTATAATTATCGTGCAATGGCTTTTATAAAAGCGCAAAAGTTTTTAGATGCTGTCTGGGCTAGTAAAAAATCTTATACATATCTCAGCGAAACCCTTAAAAAAGATTCTTTAATATATGATGCCTACCTGGGATTGGGACTTTATAATTTTGCGGTTGGTCAGATCCCAAATGCTTTTAAGTGGACATTAAGTCTTGCCGGTATTCAAGGAAATGTTGAAACCGGTCTAAGGTACATAAGACTGGCAGCAATAAAAGGCAATCTTTCAAAGGTAGAAGCACAATATTATTTGGCTCAAATACAATCAGATTTTTTTGCTGAATACAATACATCTTCAAAATATTTAAAGAGCCTGACATATCGTTATCCAAATAATTTGTTATTTAAGTACACTTATGCCGTTCTTGAAATTAAAGAGCATAACTTAAATGCTGCCGATAAAATTCTTATAAATATTTTAAGAAAAGACGACCATGATTTTAATCAGTTAATATCTTACTCAGAATTTCTTAGAGGAGATGTTTTCTTTAAGGAAAATCGATTTGATTCTGCTAAAGTTTACTACTTAAATTTTCTCAATTCAACTTCAGGTAATGATTATAGGGGAATCGCAGCCTACAGATTAGCATTATGCTATGAAATAAGAGAAAACAGAACTGAAGCGATAAAATATTATAAATTGGCAAACCAGGGTAATATGGATTTAGAGGATGATATCTATGCTAAAAGACAGGGAGAGATCTATGCGAATCGTACCTTAGCATTGACTGAAATTGACGCGATTAAGGATGAAAACTTAATAGAAGACGCAAGATATAAAACGGCATTTGACTCTTTATCTTCTTTACTTGAGAGTATTAAAACCGATAGATTAAAAGCCGAAGTATATTTGTACCTCAGCAATGCATCCTATTATATGGGAAAATATGATGAATCTCTAAGTTTTGCAATGACAGCCAAAGTGTTAAATTCGGATCAAGAAAGATGGATTAAACCCTTTGCATGTTATTATGCTGCACGAGCTAGTAAGAAGTTGAAAAATGTAAAAGAAATGAAAGATTTTATTCAAGAGGCATCAAAATATTCAGACTTTGATTATCAGAAGAAATTACAAAACTTATTGTTAGCTCTATCATTTAATTAATCTTTGCCCTTAAATAAAAAGTTTCTTGCATTGACAATATTTTAGTATTTAACTAATTTTTAACATTCTCTTAAACTTTTTTTGTGAATATAATCGTATTTGTTTCAGGTCGCGGTTCAAATCTTCAGGCTATTCTAAATTCCAAGGAATTGAAGGAATCGGTTAAAGTAATTGCAGTTATTAGTGATAAAATTGACTGCCAAGCTTTTGATATAGCAAAAAATAATTCTATCAAAACATTTAGCATAGGAGATAAACCGGGGTTTATTTCTTACGATGATTTGATTTTAGCTTTACAACAATATACAGTTGATTTAGTTGTATTGGCAGGATTTCTAAAATTAATTCCGGCGAAATTTATTCAAAATTTTGAGGGGAAGATTATAAATATACATCCGGCATTATTGCCTTCTTTCGGCGGGAAAGGGATGTACGGTAAAAATGTTCACAAAGCAGTTTTTGAATCTTCCGCAAAAATTTCAGGTGCAACAGTACATTTTGTTGACGAAACTTTTGATACAGGAAGAATTATAGCACAGCAGTGTGTTGATATTTCAGATTGCAAATCTCCGGAAGAAATTGCAGAGAAAGTTCTGGTCATAGAGCATAATATTCTACCGACAGTAATAAAAAAAATTTCTGAAGGGAAGGTTAAGATAATCGGTAAAAGAGTTATAATTAATTAAATTTGGGTTTATTTTCATTTAACGGAATTTCAATTGAAAAAAATAGCATTACTAAGCGTTTCAGATAAAAATAAAATTATTGATTTTGCCAAATCATTAATAAAGATGGAATATCAAATCCTAGCAACCGGCAACACAGCCAAAATTTTATCACAGTCTAATATTTCAGTTACAGAGATTTCAAGTTTCACGGGGTTTCCCGAAATTTTTGATGGGCGGGTAAAAACTCTCCATCCGAAAATTTTTGGCGGCATACTTTATCGCCGAGACAATAAAGAGGATAAAGTTCAAGCCGAAGCTAATTTTATTTCACCCATTGACATAGTATGCGTAAATCTTTATCCATTTGTAAAAGTGGCAGCAAACACATCATCGACGCTCGATGAAATTATTGAAAATATTGATATAGGCGGACCTAGTTTAATACGCGCATCTGCTAAAAATTATAAATTTGTATCCGTTTTGACTGACCCTTCCCAATACGATTCATTTATTGAAGAATTAAGCAGAGGGAGTATAAGTTTAGAAACAAGGATTAAATTATCGGTTGATGCTTTTTCACATACTGCATTTTACGATACTTACATCGCAAATTTTTTGGAGAAGAAATTTTCGTTAGAGCCCACACATTTCAGGGTCAATTTACCAAAAGAAAAGATTTTACGTTATGGTGAGAACCCTCATCAATTATCATCTCTATACGGTAAATTCGGAGAATACTTTGATGTATTTCACGGCAAAGAAATTTCTTATAATAACATACTTGATTTGATAGCAGGAGTTGAATTAGCCGAAGATCTGGGAGATAATTCATGTGTTATTATAAAACATCAAAATCCTGCCGGTGCGGCAATAGATAAAGATCCCTATGAAGCTTATATAAAAGCATTAAAATGCGATCCGGTATCTGCATTTGGCGGAATAGTAATTTTTAATTCAAATGTTGATTCTAAACTTGCATTAAAATTAAATGAAATATTTTTAGAAATAGTCTGTGCTCCGTCTTATACCGAAGAAGCAATTCAAATTTTATCAAAGAAAAAAGACAGGAGACTACTCAGGCAATTAAATCATATAAGTGAAAAGCATACTTCATACAGAAACATACCGGGAGGAATAATAATTCAAGACTCCGACAGTCAGACATTGGATAAGAATTTAATTAAAATAGTAACGAATAAAAAACCGGCTGAAAATGAATTAGAAGATTTATATTTTGCATGGACGGTAGCAAAACATACAAAGTCAAATGCGATAGTATTTGCAAAAGACAGAGCTACACTAGGAGTCGGAGCCGGTCAAATGTCGCGCATAGATTCAGCTAAAATTGCTTATATGAAAGCAAAAGAACATGGATTAAATTTGGAGCACTCTGTAGCCGCTTCCGATGCCTTTTTCCCCTTCCCGGACGGTTTATTGGAAATAATTAAATGCGGTGCAATTTCAGTGATCCAGCCAGGAGGTTCAGTTCGAGATAATGAAGTAATTGAAGCTGCAAACGCAAATGGAATTTCAATGGTTTTTACAGGAATTAGACACTTTAAACACTAAGAGGACTTATGGGTTTATTTGATTTTTTCTCGGCTGATATCGCAATGGATTTGGGTACAGCAAACACTTTAATTTATGTTAAAGGAAAAGGAATAGTACTTAACGAGCCCTCAATTGTGGCTTTTGATAAGAACACAAAAAAAATTATTGCCCTCGGCAACAAAGCAAAAGAGATGCAAGGAAGAGAGCATAAAGATATAAGAGTTACCCGCCCGATGCGAGACGGAGTGATAGCTGATTTTGAAATCGCAGAAGGGATGATACGGGCATTTATTAAAAGCGTAAAATCAGCAGGAGCAATAACAAGCAGACGAATTGTTGTAGCTGTTCCGAGCGGAGTTACAGAAGTAGAAAAAAGAGCCGTAAGAGATAGTGCAGAGCATGCCGGAGCAAAGGAAGTTCATTTAATTGCAGAGCCAATGGCAGCAGCAATAGGAATTGGGATAGATGTTGAGGCACCTGTTGGCAATATGATTATTGATATCGGCGGAGGAACAACAGAGATTGCTGTAATAGCATTATCAGGAATAGTAAACGAAGAATCAATCCGAATTGCCGGTGATGAAATGAACTATGCAATAATGCAATTTTTCAAAAAGAATCATAATATATTAATCGGTGAAAGAACTGCTGAGGCTATTAAATGCGAGGTAGGATCTGCTGTCCCGCTGAAAGAAGAAATAACAATTCAGGTTAAAGGCAGAGATTTAGTCGGCGGAATACCAAAGACAACAGAAGTAAGTTCAGTCGAAATTAGGGAAGCTTTAAATGAGGCAGTAAGTCA
Organism: Bacteroidota bacterium; assembly: GCA_021796135.1. The sequence goes on along the minus strand of JAJYOQ010000022.1, from coordinate 14,634 downwards.
AATTGTAGATGCAGTTCGTCAGTCATTGGAAAGAACACCTCCCGAATTATCCGCAGACATTCTAGATAGAGGTGTAATGTTAACCGGCGGAGGAGCATTATTAAAAGGATTAGATGAAAGAATTAGAATGGAGACGAACCTTCCGGTACACGTAGCAGAAGATCCATTAACCGCAGTTGTAAGAGGAGCCGGAAAAGTAATAGACAGCTTAAATCATTATACAAAAGTTTTAATTCGCAATAGAAGATATTAATGTTTAGACTTTTTTCTGATATTTGGAAAAAATTTAAAGAGTACATTGTTCTTATAATCTTATTGGTCATCAGTCTATTAATTTTAACTTCAAACAAAAGACCTTCGGCAAAGAAATTCAGTTCGATGTTTTTCGGAACTTTTGCTAATTTTTCTTCAGTAATATCGGATGCTCTGGATATTACAAAATACAAAATTGCAAATACAGAACTTCAGAAAGAAAATGCAGAGCTGATGCTAGAAGTAAATAGACTTCGTCAATATGGAATTGAGAATGCCGAGCTTAGAGATTTAATCGGATTAAAAGATTCAGTACATTATCCCCTATTCCCTGCCACAGTAATTTCAAAGTCTCTTTTAAAACCTCAAGGTACATTTACTTTAAATGTCGGGAAAGATAATGGTGTCAGACCCGGGATGCCGGTAATAAATGAATTCGGATTAGTAGGTATTGTTTATGCGTCATCAGATAATTTTTCCATTGTTCGAACATTAAAGAATATTGATTTAAGTCTAACAGTAAAGGATGAACGAAGCCGGGCTGACGGTATAATGAAATGGAATGGGTCAAATTTGGTAATAATAAATGTTCCGAAGACTTACGATGTTGAACCCGGGGACAGGATAATAACTTCCGAATTAAGTTCTATTGTAGCCATGCCGATACCTGTAGGCATCGTTATAGGATTAACTAAGGTGGAAACCGGGATTTTTAATGAAGTCACCATAGCACCTTTTGTGAACTTTGTAAGGGCAGACCATGTTTTTGTAATCAAAGTAATAGAAAATAAAGAAAAAGATAATTTACAATTGAATTTTTTTAATAGAAAATAAATGCGATCACAATATGTTTGGCCCGTTGTACTTTTTTTCCCGGTACTATTGTTTCAGACCACAATTTTACCCTTAATTGCTATTAAGGGAATTATACCCGACTTGATTATAATACTGCTAGTTTATTATTCAATAATGCTCGGTCAAATGACCGGGACAATACTCGGATTTGTTTATGGGTTCTTTTTTGATGTAATTACAGGAAGTTTATTGGGAACTACAATGTTATCTCTAACCATTACAGGATTCGTTGCCGGATATTTCTCAAATGAAAATAAACGCGATATATATTTTAAGAATTATATTTTTGTTTTAATAGTTGCTTTGTGCGCAATTATAAACTCGCTATTAAATTCATTTTTTGTTTCCGTTGATTTAAATACAAATATGATGAGATTATTATTGAATCTAGGAATTTTACCTGCACTTTATACCGCATTAATAAGTACGATAGTAGTTGTTTTCTATCCTAAAAGGAACTTTGACTAACAATGCAAAATTTTGGTTCAGGAAGAAAAACAATTGTATTCATAATTTTGAATGCTACATTCGCGATTATCTTTCTGCGCTTATTTCAGATGCAAATCCTCGAATATCAATTCTTCAACGACAAATCAATAAGCAATAGTATCAAAGCAATTGAACAAACACCTTTAAGGGGAGTGTTTTTCGATAGGAATATGAATATTGTAGTAGATAATGTTCCTGCTTATACTTTAAGAATAACCCCCGCTTTATATAATTCAAAGTTAGATAGTTTAATTGAAACCGTAATCGGAGAAAAACCGGGATATATAAATAAAATACTAAAGGCAAATAGAATTTATTCCCGTTTTATTCCTATAAGGATCAAAAGAGGTATAGATTTCAAAGCTGTTTCATGGTTAGAAGAAAATGCCGAGAATTTGCCAGGAGTTGATTATATTGTTGAAATGCAAAGAGATTATCCGGCCGGGATAAGAGGGTCTCATATATTTGGATACACAAAAGAAATTTCGCCAAAGCTGCTTGAAAAATATAAAGATTTATATAAACCCGGAGACTATATTGGATATACCGGCATTGAAAAAGCTTATGAAAAATTTTTAAGGGGAACCAAAGGATATGATTATGTACTTGTTGATTCTAGAAGGCGAGAAATCGGGAAATTTAAGAACGGAAAAGATGATGTACCTTCAATTAAAGGAAATGATTTAGTATTAACTATAGATGAAGATGTGCAAAAAGTTGCCGAAGAGCAATTAAAAGGATATAGCGGAGCAGCAGTAGCCATCGAACCCAAGACAGGCGAAATAATTGCAATGGCAAGTGCACCTGACTTTGATCTAAGTGAGTTTTCCTATGTTACCTCGCATGAATATTTAGAAAAATTATATACCGATCCAAAGAAACCCTTTTTTAATCGCGCAACTCAATCAGCAAATCCTCCGGGGTCAACATTTAAAATTATGGAAGCGATATGCGCTCTTGATAACAATATTATAGATACTAATTTTACAATTACCTGCACAGGCGGGCAGACATTTTACGGCAGGTATTTTAAATGCGATGCCAGACATGGGACTTTAAACGTCATTCACGGGATAGAGCATTCCTGCAATGTTTTCTTTTACAATTTAATCTATAAAATAGGAATGGATAAATGGCATCAATATGCAAGTTTGTTCGGATTCGGAAGAGACACTCATATTGATATTGATGATGAAGTAAAAGGTCTGATTCCAAGCGAGCAATACTATGTGAAAAGATACGGAGAAAATTGGCCGAAAAGTATAATGGCGAGTCTAGGAATCGGGCAAGGAGAAGTCAACGTAACACCCATACAGTTAGCTCAATATGCTGCTTTAATAGCAAATGACGGTACAACATACACCCCGCATCTTGTGAGAGGATATTTGACAAACGATACAAAGAAATTAGTTCCGTTCAGTTTTAAACAAATTAATTTAGGAATTAAAAAGAAAATTTTTAACATTGTCAAAGAAGGCATGTACTTAGTTGTCAACGGTTCAGGTACTGCTGCCGGAATTAAATCAAAAGACATTGAAATAGCAGGGAAAACAGGAACGGCTCAAAATCCTCATGGAAAAGATCATGCATGGTTTATTTGTTTTGCACCATATAATGACCCTAAGATTGCGATTGCTGTATTAGTAGAGAATGTAGGATTCGGAGCCACTTATGCTGCACCCATAGCAAAAAAAATGGTTGAAGCATATTTAGAAAAAGATAAGTTCAAAAAGGAAGAACAAGAGCAAAAAAAGACTTTTACAAATACCCTTATAGGAGCTAATCTTGAGAATTGATTATAAATTAAATGATAAACTTGAGGTAGGGATAATTTTTTCAAGTTTTTTACTTCTATGTATCGGTTTATTAGCAATTTATAGTTCTACATTACATAACCCACACGCAAATGGAAATTTTCATAAACAAGTTATCTGGGGAATTGGCGCAATAATAGTATTCTTTATAGTTTATTCACTACCTACCAATATCTTCAAAACACTTGCTATACCGAGCTATCTCTTTTCAATTTTTTTATTAGTTGTTGTTTTGGTAATTGGTAAAAGAGTATACGGAGCAAAAAGCTGGCTTGGATTGGAGGGTCTTGGATTCCAACCTTCTGAATTTGCAAAACTCGGGACAATATTAGCTTTATCATATTTTTTAACTAAAAGTGATACTGACCTGGATTCTTTTAAGGATATTTTAATTTCTCTAATAATTGGGTTATTTCCGGTTGGTCTGATATTAATTGAACCGGACCTCGGGACATCATTCGTATTCTTAGGAATGATTCTCATTATGCTATACTGGAAAGGAATAAGTACTTTTGGACTATTCGTAGTATTATCACCCGGTATTGTGGCAATATCTTCATTATTTGGTCCATATTATTTGGCGGGAAGTCTAGCTGCAGTTACAATAAGTTTATTTTTATTTCGAAAAGATATTTTTTCAAGCGGATCTATTTTTGCTTTAAATATTGCTGCCGGTTTCTTTACGAAATACGTTTATGAAATACTTAGCGAACATCAGCAAACCAGGATAAGATCTTTTATTAATCCCTGGGCAGATCCGCTAGGCGCGGGGTACAATGCAATTCAAGCGAAAGTTGCAGTAGGCTCGGGCGGATTGTTCGGCAAAGGATTCTTATCCGGTAATCAGACACAACTTCAATTTATACCCGAACAATGGACAGATTTTATATTTTGCGTAATCGGTGAAGAGTTTGGTTTTATCGGGACATCAATTGTATTAGCATTATTTTTTTACCTGCTATTAAGAATTTTTAAAATTGCGACAACCACAAAAGATGAATTTCTAAGTTTAGCAATAATCGGAATACTTTCCGTTTATTTTATCCATTTACTAATTAATATCGGGATGGTAGTAGGGATAATGCCGGTAATAGGAATTCCATTACCTTTTATGAGTTATGGAGGAAGTTCTCTTGTACTGGATTTTTTAATGTTAAGCGTTGTTGCTAATGTACATAGAACACGCAAAAACTATACATGATTTAACTTAACGAGAATGTTTATATTTTAACTAAATATAAGCTTCTAAATGATATAAATACTTTTATTAGATTAAAGATTTCAAATATTTATGACAGCACAAAATAAGTTAGCAAATAAAAACAAAAGCAGAAAATTTATCTGTGTCGGGCTTGATACTGATATAGAGAATATTCCAAAGCATATTCTAAAGACTGAAAACCCTGTACTTGAATTCAATAAGCGAATAATTGAAAATACAGCTGAATTTGCGGCTGCATACAAGCTAAATTTTGCATTTTATGAAAAAGACGGTGAGCAAGGAATACAAAATTTATTGCAGACAATAGAATTAATACCGGAAGATATTTTGACAATTGCAGATGCAAAAAGGGGCGATATCGGAAATACTGCCAAAATGTATGCTAAAGAGATTTTCGACCTTTTTAAATTTGATTCAGTAACATTAAACCCTTATATGGGAAAAGATTCGCTTGATCCATTTCTTTCTTATAATGATAAATTAAATTTCATCCTGGCATTAACGTCAAACCCAGGGGCATCCGATTTTGAAAAGTTAAAATGTGAAGACGGTAATTTTCTTTTCCAAAAAGTAATAGATAAAGTTTCTTCCTGGAATCAAGCGAATAATTGCGGATTAGTTTTCGGAGCAACTCAGATAGAAGAACTAAAAGAAAATTTAAGCAGAACAATTCAGCTGCCATTACTTATACCAGGAGTCGGAGCACAAGGCGGCAGTTTTACAGATATTGTCAAATTATTAAAAACAGTACCAGAGAAAAATTATATAATAAATGTCAGCCGCGGAATTATTTATAAATCTAAAGAGATAGACTTTGCAGAAGCTGCCGAAAGTGAAATTATAAAGTATAATAATATCGCTGCAGAAGTTTTATATTAATCAGAATATTTGTAGTTTAATATAATAGTATCAATCCTTTTCTATAATAATAAGTGGGAAGTATTATGGTAAAGCAAATAAATCTAAACGAAAAATTTCTATATGAAATATGGAAAAACAAGAATTTTTCTAAAGATATTTTTACTTCTGACGGTAAGCAAATTCAAATCATAAATTCCGGCAATGAAAATACAGAATTGGGCGGACCCGATTTTTTAAATGCTAAGATAAAGATAGGAAACACAACTTTTATAGGGGATGTTGAAATTGATATTTCACATTCCGATTGGAAGAAGCACGGGCATTACTTAAATAAGAGATATAATAAAGTAATACTGCATATTGTTTTAAATAATAATTCAAGTTACGATTTTGTCCATTCGCAAGACGGCAGAAAGATCCATTCTGTATTAATAGCTTCTTTTCTAAGTGAAAGCCTTAAATCGACAGTTCAAAAAGCAATTTTATCCGAACGCAGTAAAAGAATGAGTAAAATGCATTGCTTCGAGGTAAATCAATTGGTGAACGAAAAAGAAAAATTAAATTTTTTATATGATTTAGGGATAAAAAGGTTCAACAATAAATGCTCAAAAATGCTTCTTAGATTAAAAGAATTATCCTACCTCAAAGGATTATCGGTAAATGAACCGATACTTAGATATGATTTAGACGAAAATTTTTATAATAAAACATTTAGTGTTTCTGATTTTTTCGACAAGGATATATGGCTTCAGATTATATATGAGTCCGTATTCGAAGCGCTTGGTTACACAAATAATAAAGGGATAATGAAATCATTGGCTAAATCTGCCGATATTTCTTTCCTAAAAAATATAAACAATGAGAAAGATTCCGTTTCATATTTTGAAGCAGCACTTTTTGTAATAAGCGGATTAATGCCTGATATTAAAGATATAGCCGATACAGAAAGTTCAAATTATATTCGAAAAATTTTTCAAATTTGGGGAGAAATTAAAACAAAATATGACGGCAGAATGTTTACTGAGACAGACTGGAATTTTTTTAAGATGCGACCTCAGAATTTTCCTACATTAAGAATTGCAGGCGGTGTAAGATTTCTAAATAAGTTATTAAATGAGAATTTAATTGCTCAAATTTTGCACAAAGTTGATAGGATTTCTGATACAAAACAGCTTGCGAAGGAATTAAGATTATTATTAGCTGTAAAAGCAGAAGATTATTGGGAAAGGCATTATACTTTCAATCAGAAATCTTCGGCACCGATAAAATATTTTATAGGCGGATCAAGGACAGACGAAATCATTATAAATATTATATTACCTATAATTTCGGTCTACTTTGAATTATTTAATAAGAAGGAATTATCGAAAAGGGTAATTGATTTATATATTAACTTTTATCAAAGTAGTGAAAATAATTTAGTTTATGAAGTTTCTTCTACATTAACATTAAATAGAGCATGGAAAAGGAGCGTTCTTTATCAAGGAATAATCGAGCTTTTCAGGAACTATTGCTTACAAGAAAAATGTTTAGAATGTAAAATAGGAGCAATAGGGTTCGGGTAGATTAATTATTTTCACCCATAAGCTTGGAAATATCATCTCTTAATTTAGCAGCTCTTTCATATTCTTCCGCCTCAATAGCTTCGCGAAGTTTATTTTGTAAAACTGCCAGTCTGGCTTCCTTAGATTTAGGAAGTTCATCTTTTTCGTTACTAACTTCATCTTTATCTGATTTTAATTCCTTTTCCGGCTCATCGGTAGGAAGAAAAGCAGCAATTTCCAGGACTGAATCAGCAACATAAATCGGAGATTGTGTGCGAACAGCCAAAGCAATAGCATCGCTTGGGCGGCTGTCAATTTCATTTGTAAAACCGGATACTTCCAGAATAATTTTCGCATAGAATGTATTATCTCTTAATTCATCAACTATGATTTCCATGACAGCTGCACCCAAATTGTCAATAATTTGTTTCATTAAATCATGAGTTAACGGTCTAAGAGGTTTGAAACCTTCTATTTCTAATGCAATAGCTTGAGCCTCTGCCTGCCCTATAATAATTGGAAGACGGCGATTACCGTTAATTTCTTTCAACAAGATAGCATAAGTTCCAGTAGTTGAAGGGCTAGCCGACAAACCAAGGATTTCACATTGAATTTTTTGCAACAAGAATCTCCGATATAATTAAGACTTAATCTTTTTGATTTCTGCAGTAAGAGCCGGTAAAATTTCGAATAAATCGCCTACAATACCATAATCAGCAATGCTGAAAATAGGAGCATCTTTATCCTTGTTAATAGCAACGATATATTTAGAAGATGACATACCGGCGAGATGCTGAATTGCGCCGGAAATACCGCATGCTATATATAATGTAGGAGAAACAGTTTTACCAGTCTGCCCGACCTGATCACGGTGCGGTCTCCAGCCGGCATCAACAGCAGCTCTGGAAGCTCCAACTGCAGCACCCAATACATCCGCAAGGTTTTCAACGAGTGAAAAATTTTCAGGAGCTTTTAATCCCCTTCCCCCTGAAACAATTATATCAGCTTCAGCAACATCCAGTTTACCTTCAGCTTTTTTAATTTCGATCACTCTAGTTTTTAGGTTAGGATTTGCAACTTCCCTTGAGTCAATATTCAAAGTATTTGGATTATCCGATTTATGACCTTTAAAAACATTTGGTCTTATAGTAACAACTTTTATATCAGATTGAAATTTCATATCAACCAATGCTTTACCGGCATAGACAGGTCTAGTAAAAACAGGAGTATTCTCTGACAAGTTAATATTGACAATATCCATAATGCAGCCGGCTTTTAACCGAGCAGCAATACGCGGGGCTAAATCTTTACCTAACGCAGTATCTCCAAAGATCAGATATTCAACTTCAAGTTCTTTAGTAAACTCAGCGATAATATCAGAATAGGCAGAGACAGAGTAATTGAGTAATAATTTATTTTTAAAATGAAAAACTTTTGAAACACCATAATTACCAATTTCAGAAATGTTATCTATTTCATCTCCGATAACAACGGCTGCAACTTCAAGTCCTAATTTTTCTGAAAGCGATTTAGAGAAGCTAATAACTTCAAAAGAGATCTTTTTCAATTTATTTTCACGTTGTTCAAGAACAGCTAAAATATATTTCGGCATATTAATTTTCCTTTTTAGATAACTTTTGCTTCTTCATGTAATAATCTTGCAAGCTCCGGGACAGCGCTAGCATCCGAGCCGACAATTCTTCCCGGTTGTTTTTCTGCAGGTTTTTTAATTTTTATAACTTCAGTTAAGTTTGAAAAATCTCCGATTTGTCTTTCTTCGATTTCCTTTTTCTTAGCTGCCATAATTCCTTTAAGTGAAGCATACCGCGGTTCATTTAATCCTTTTTGAGCGGTAATAATAATAGGCAGTTCAGATTCCACTACTTCCTTACCACCCTCGATTTCTCTTTCGGCGGTAACTTTTTGTCCCTCAATTTTTATATCTACAACATTAGTAATGCATGAGATACCCAGCATTTCTGAAGTTAATTGACCGACAATTGCATCATCATAATCAACCGATTGTTTACCCATAAAAATTATATCAGGGGCATAATTTTTAAGTTCATCCGATAATGCTTTAGCAATGCTATAAGAATCAAGAGTTCTATCACTATTTAATAGGACACCTTTATCAACGCCCATAGCTAAAGCTTTACGAATAGTTTCTTTGCTGGTATCGTTACCAACACTAACGGCAATAACCTCGCCGCCAAATTTTTCTTTTGTCTTTAATGATTCTTCAACAGCAAATTCATCATAAGGATTAATAATGTAGACGACGCCGGCAGGATCAATTAGTTTTTCATCGGCACCAATTTTAATTTTGGTGGCAGTATCCGGAACGTGACTAACGCAAACGGCAATTTTCATTCAGCCTCCTTTTTAAATTAATTCATTACAAAAAATATAAATATACGATTCAATAAAAACAAACCATTCAATTTCATATTTTATATGAAATTATTTTTTATTTCAAAATAAAATATTAATTTTTTGATATGGAAAATGAATTTTCTAATAAACCGATAGAAATTGAAGAAAACGAAGAAAATGTTACTTCATTAAATTTAAGCAGGGTAGTTTTATTTAATGACGACTGGCATACTTTCGATGAAGTAATCAATCAACTAATAATCGCAATACATTGCACTTTTGAAAAAGCCAGGTCACATGCCTTTGAAGTGCATGTAAAAGGACAATCCATTGTATATGCGGGAAATATTAAAGACTGCTTAAAAGTATCTTCGATCTTAGAAGAGATAGCATTACAGACTCAAATTATCTCTTAATTGAGTAAATTCCCGGTTTTTCCCTCTCTCACAGCTATTATTTAACTCATTGTTTATCCCTGCCCTATTCTCTATATTTGTTTTCTATTTTATAAAAAATAAGGAAGATTGTGAACAATTTTAGAGACGATATCAGGAACATTGCAATTATCGCGCACGTAGATCATGGGAAAACTACTTTAGTCGATCATATGTTAAAACAAACAGGGGCATGGCGGGATAACCAGCATATAGATAAACGAGTTATGGACTCCAATGCATTAGAAAAAGAGCGCGGAATAACTATACTTGCAAAAAATCTTAGTGTAAAATACAAAGGAATTAAGATTAATATTATTGATACGCCAGGACATGCCGACTTTGGAGGAGAAGTAGAAAGAACTCTAAAGATGGTAGACGGTGTTTTATTGCTTGTTGACGCAGCTGAAGGTCCGCTTCCTCAGACGAAATTTGTATTAAAGAAATCACTTGATTTAAATTTAAAACCAATAGTTGTGATTAATAAAATTGATCGTAAAGATGCACGACCGAATGATGTATTAAACGAAGTTTTCGATTTATTTATATCATTAGGAGCAACTGAAGAGCAGCTTGATTTTCCGTTCGTTTATGCAATAGCAAAGGAAGGAATTGCAAAAGTCAATTTAGAGGATGAAAATGTAAATCTTTCACCTTTATTTGATGCAATTATCAGCAAAGTTCCGGCACCAAAAGGCGATCTTGAATATCCTTTTCAAATGTTAATTTCTGCAATTGATTACAATGATTATTTAGGCAGAATCGGTATCGGAAGAATTCACAACGGTACTGCAAAAGTAGGCGATAATATTGTTCTAATCACCAAAGACGGTCATAAAATTAATGCAAAAGTTTCCAAACTTTATCTTTTTGAAAACATTAAACGAGTCGATGCCGGAGAAATATCAGCAGGAGATATAGGAGCAATTGCCGGATTAGAAGATGTTGATATCGGCGATACAATTGCAAGTCCGCTAAAACCTGAACAACTTCCGTTTGTAGCAATCGATGAGCCCACAATTACAATGAATTTTATGGTAAATAATTCACCTTTTGCCGGACAAGAGGGAAAATACGTCACTACAAGGAATATAAGTGAAAGACTCTCAAGGGAATTAAAGTCAAATGTAAGTTTAAAAGTTGAAATGACCGAGTCGCCGGACACTTTTAAAGTAAGCGGAAGAGGCGAACTTCATCTTGCTATCTTAATTGAAAATATGCGACGTGAAGGTTATGAACTTCAATTAAGCAGACCTGAAGTTATATATAAAAAAGTTCATGATGTGTTATCAGAACCAATGGAACATGTCATAATTGATGTCCCGGATGAATTTGTCGGCGTAGTAATTGAAAAGCTTGGAAAGAGGAAAGCGGAAATGAAAAACATGCTAACCTTCAACAACAATACACGGCTCGAATTCATTATTCCTTCAAGAGGATTAATTGGTTACCGTGCCGAATTTATGACAGACACGAAGGGCACCGGAATTCTTCATCATAATTTCAACGGATATGAGCCATTTAAGGGCGAGATGACACATCGTCAAAGAGGAGCATTGATAGCAATGGAAGGCGGCACTGCATCATCCTACGCAATGTTTAAACTTCAAGAAAGATCCGTATTTTTCGTAGATCATGGTACCCGAGTCTATGAAGGAATGGTAGTTGGAGAGAATTCCAGAAATAATGATATGAGAGTAAATGTTTCAAAGACAAAGCAGCTTAGCAATATGCGTGCATCAGGCGCCGACGAAGCCATTCGTCTTGAGCCGCCAACTATAATGACATTAGAACAAGCAATTGAATGGATTACTGATGATGAACTAGTAGAAGTCACTCCGCAAAGTATTAGAGTTAGGAAGAAGTATTTAACAGATATGGATAGGAAAAATGCAAGAATTGCCGCTAAACAAAATGAGGCGGAAGCAATTTGATAACCAAAAGTTATTTAATAAATTAAACCATTAGGAGGATAAATGTCTGACAGCATTATTTCTGGATTAAAACCTGAATTACTATGGAAATATTTCGATGAAATTTCTCAGGTTCCGCGACCTTCAAAAAAAGAAGGAAAGATTATTGAATATATTAAAAATTTTGCGGAAAAAAGAAGTCTCAAATATAAAATTGATAATGTCGGAAATATTCTAATTTCTATTCCTGCATCAAAGGGATACGAAAAATCTCCTACTGTTGTTTTACAAGGTCATATTGACATGGTTTGCGAGAAAAATAAAGGAACAGTTCACGACTTTGAAAATGATCCAATAAAATTAATGAGAGAAGACGGCTGGATTAAAGCTGACGGGACTACTCTGGGAAGTGATAACGGAATGGGAGTAGCCGCAGCCTTAGCAGCCGGAACAGATGAATCTGTAATACACGGTCCTTTGGAAATACTTTTGACAATCGATGAAGAGACCGGATTAACAGGAGCAAATAATTTACAAAAGGGATTCATTTCGGGAAAAATTCTTTTGAATCTCGATTCCGAGGAAGACGGTTCGTTTTATGTAGGTTGTTCCGGAGGAGTCGATTCTCTTGGCACTTTAAAAATAGATTTTCAAAAGAGTAAAAATGATAAGGTAGCCTATGATTTGCTAATTACAGGACTAAAGGGCGGACATTCAGGGCTAGATATAAATACCGGTCGTGCAAATGCAATTAAATTATTAGCAAGGTCTCTGAAGTCGCTTGAAAAATTTGATTATTTGCTCGCACACATTGAAGGAGGAAGTAAAAGAAATGCTATCCCCAGAGAGGCAGAAGCGACAATTTTTATAGATGATTCTCAGTCTGCTTCCATTGCTCAAGCCCTAAATAATTTGCAAACAGATTTTATTATAGAGTTCAACAAATCTGACAATAAGTTAAGAGTTGAATTTCATAAAAGCAGCTTTAAAAGCGATAGAGTTTTTTCAAATAGTTTCCGTGATAAAATTATAAACATATTATTATCTCTCCCACATGGGGTAATAGCAATGAGTCAGGACATACCGGATCTAGTTGAAACATCAACCAATGTAGCGACAATTACAAATTTGGAGAATGAAATATTAATCGGCACAAGTCAAAGGAGTTCAATTGACAGCGCAAAGACGTACATTTCTGAAAGTGTTCAATCAATATTTAGATTAGCCGAAGCTAAAATTAGTTCCGGAGACGGTTATTCCGGATGGAAGCCAAATCTGGAATCACAGATATTGAAAATATCTCAAAAAGTATATGAGAATAAATTTTCAAAAAAACCAGAAATAAAAGCTATTCATGCAGGTTTAGAATGCGGAATTCTCGGAGAAAAATTTCCGGGTTTAGATATGGTATCATTCGGTCCCACTATTCAAGGAGCGCATTCTCCTGATGAAAGAGTAAACATTGAAACCGTAGATAAATTTTATAGTTTACTAAAAGATATTCTAAATGAGATTGCAGGTTGATTTTTTGAATTAATGTTTGCGGAAGGAAGAGCTATTCTTTCCGCATTTTTATATATAGAAATTCCTTCATAATAATAGCTTATCAATAATCTACAAAAAGTTGAGCAAAAATTGTTTTTAATATAATTAAGCTAGCCATAAAGGTACCTTTAAGAGTACCTGTTACTTTTGATTTCCCGATTCTTTTTCGATAACTAACCGGTACTTCTAATATTTTATATTTTTTTTTGGCAGCTTTAATCTGCATTTCAACTGTCCAGCCATACCATTTATCTCTCATATTAAGGGCAATTAATTCCTTATATTTTATTGCTCTAAATGGTCCGAGATCAGTGTACTTAATACCCCAAAAGACATTTATAAGAAAGCCGGCAATTATGCTTCCGAATCTAGATTGAAATGGCAATGAACCCGCTTCCCTGCTGCCCATTACTCTGCTTCCGACAACAAAGTCATAATTATCATTTATAATAGGATTCAGGATTAAATTCATTTCTTCGGGGAAATCGCTAAAGTCACCATCCAGAAAAACTACGATATCAAAGTTTTTTCCTTTAAGATATTCAATGCCTTTAAGACAAGCAGCACCGTATCCATGTAAAGATTCATTAAGTACTGTCGCACCCGAATTAATGGCATTAGCAACTGTCATATCAGTTGAGCCATTATTAACTACAATTATTTCAGAGATAAGATCTTTAGGTATACTTTCAATTACTTTACCAATAGATTTTTCTTCATTGTAGGCAGGAATTATTACTACTGAATTCATAATCTAATTTAAGTTTTAATACATTGGGTTTATTTAACACGGCAAAATATCAAGACAATAATTCTTTTACAAATAAATAATCCCCGATCATAAATTATATCCCGTATTTTTCTTGACACGGATATATTAAAAATTAGTTTTATTTCTTTGAGTTATTTAGACTCTTTCGCTTTTAATCAAAATAGAATATCAGCAGAGCAGGTCCTAAATTATATCTTATAGGCTAAGTTAAATATCAATTCCCTTCTGAACTGTCAAGTATTTTACAAATACTGATTTTAAATTTTCAATATTTTTGATTTACATAAACCTAATAAATTAATTCCAATCTTTTAAATACCATTTTCTAATAATATTTTCGGCAGGTTTATTTAATGGGACATAAAGATCCCTTTTTGGATTAGCGGCATAACCAAGATAACTAGGCCATTTCCACCAAAACATCCCAGCCAGCCATTTTTTCTCATAAGAAGCTCTTAGCATTGCCTCATAGCATCGAGCCTGATTAATGGAACTTAACTCGGGTTCAGGATTTTCTTCCAGAGCTGTCTTCCATTAATCAGGCTCGATGCTATGAG
>JAJYOQ010000312.1 GCA_021796135.1 Bacteroidota bacterium | reverse complement strand
ACATACATAAGCACAATGGGAAAAGCCATGGAAGCAGCTGCAGAAAATAACATCCCGTTTGTTGTACTGGACAGACCTGATCCTCTCGGAGGCAGAAAAGTTGAAGGCAATTTGGTTGAAGACGGATTTCAATCTTTCGTTAGCGCGTATAAAATTCCTTATGTGTACGGATTAACCTGCGGAGAGCTTGCCAAAATGCTTAACAAGCGAGGGATGTTAAAAGACGGTGAAAAATGCAGGCTGACTGTTGTCCGAATGAAGGGATGGAGAAGAAGCATGTCCTTTGAAAAAACCGGACTGCCATGGGTATTAACTTCACCTCACATACCGCATTTCGATACGCCTGAATATTATGTCGCAAGCGGTATTATGGGTGAACTGGGGACTTTATCCGAAGGCGTGGGGTACACTCTTCCTTTCCAGATTTTCGCTGCAGAATGGGTAGATGCAGATAAGCTCGCAGAAAAAATGAATGCGCTTGGATTGAAGGGAGTTCTGTTCCGTCCGATTAATTTTAAACCATATTATGGAATATTTAAAGATAAAGAACTACACGGAGTAGAAATTAATATTACCAATTACCGAAAAGTTAATTTAATGAGTCTTCAATTTTTATTTATGCAGGTCCAAACAGAAATGTACCCTGATAAAAATCCTTTTACTTTGGCTTCCAAAGAAAGACTTAGTTTTTTTGATAAAGTATGCGGAACTTCTAAGGTTAGAGAGCTATTCTCAAAAAACATGAACTACGATGATGTGAAAGAATTTCTTTACAAAGATGTGAAGAAATTTAAGAAGTTGTCTAAGAAATATTATTTATATCGTTAATGCAGGAGCAAGATCAAGAGCAAGTTTAAGGTTCAATGTTGAGTGTAACATCCTAATTATTTATCGGATAACTTATAAACCAGTTACATTGAGCTTGCCTGCTGGATAAATCATATTCCCTCATAATTTCATAGGTTATTACAAATTATGAATTTATTTTTGGCACTAATTATAAAGGGCACTTCTAAAAACTTCAATATTTGCCTGAAGGCAGGTAGGTTCGAAATTACAAAAAAAATTGTGTCATTTCGACTGAGTCCTCGAAGGAGAAATCCCATGTTCAATTCGACCATCTAAGCTTTACAAAGGGATTTCTCACCGGCTTAAGCCGGATTCGAAATGACAATTATTTGTGTCGTATCTAATGAGCTTGCAAGCAGGCAGGTTCTCTGCATTAAGTTTTTAGAAGCACCCTAAATATATTTTTTAAGGAAAATTTTGAGAAAATATTTTACCGTTATTATTCATACAAACCCTAAAACATAATTCAGTTGGTTAGAAACAACTATTTGAAAGTTAAATTGTCCTGAAGATATATTACCTGGATTTATTACCTCAACACTCCAATTATCTGCCGCCTTTGGAAACTTAATGCTCAATTGAATTTGAGTGCTGCTCTGACTTATTATTGCTCTGTTTGTAATTATCAAACCTGCTGTAATATCTCTTAATGTTACCGTGCACCCGGTTAGAAAATTTGTACCATTGATATAAAATGGCTGTGCCTCAGCGGAGCCGGTAACAGGACTAAATGTAACGCTTGTTATCGATGGCGTTACTGTCTGTGCAATATTAAATGATGAAATAAAAAAGATAAAAGAAATAAATAAAAGTAAATTATTTTTCCTCACATTAACCCCGCCTTATTATTTTTGTAGCCCGAAATATCTTAGCACTTTATTCATAACGTCATTTCTGACATTCTGATGAGCAATAGTTTCAAAAGGGAAGCCGAATACAATAGCACCGTATTTCCCTTTGTATGCTGTCCCTGCACTGAACTGGTTCTCGCTGTATCTTAAGATTGTCTTAGATCCATTTACCGGCTCAACTTCATCCGGTGCCGTTACAGCGTATATCTTGTCGTTAAATTTCGTATTAAAACTAAAACCACTAAACTTCTTCATAAATAATTGTTGAACGAAACCGCGTAGCGGTAGCAGATAGTTCTTTGACATTTTGAAGGAGCTTAAAAAATGAATTTAAGTTTTTGATTCTAGAGGATAAATTTCCATAACAATAACTAAGAAAGGAAAATTGTTATGGGCGAACTAAAAGACAAGATGGTAATGAAGATGGAGTTGAAGAACTTCAGTAAGCGAACCATGGAAGTATATCTCTTCCATATGAAAAAGCTTGTAAGGTACTACGGCAAGTCACCCGATCTGTTGGGACAAGCGGAAGTAGAAAAATATCTGCATTCGTTTTATGGTAACAAAAAGAGTATAAGCAGCCTGGTGCAAGCCTACAGTTCATTAAAGTTCTTTTATGCGGAAGTCATGGGGAGAAGTGAAGTAGTAGAAAAAATACTAAGACCCAGGACAGAGAAAAAAATGCCGGTTGTTTTATCTTTGTCGGAAGTAAAACGAGTGATAGATAATGTAAAAAGTTATAAATCACAAACTGTTTTAATGACGATCTATTCAGCGGGCTTAAGACTGAGTGAAGCGATAAGCCTAAAGATAAAAGATATAGACAGCAGCAGAATGACAATCCGTGTTGAGCAAGGGAAAGGAAGAAAAGACCGTTATAGTATCCTCTCGAAAGTACTTCTTGAAAGGTTGAGAGACTATTACAGAGCCTATAGGCCAAAGGAATATCTCTTTGCCGGAAAGGATGAAAAACCGGTTAACGGCTCAACGATACAAAAAGCATTTAACGAGTCAAAAAAAAAGCCGGTATCACTAAAGCGGCAACAGTTCATACCTTACGGCATAGTTTTGCAACCCATCTGTTAGAAAACGGCTGTGATATTTTTACGATCCAATCATTGCTCGGTCATTCGAGTATCAATTCAACTAAAGTCTATCTCCACATACAGAATTCTATAAAGAGCAAAATAGAAAATCCGCTAGATCGCCTAATGAGCCATAGCAATGGAGACTAACGGCGAAAATGGGAAAGGAAAAACAATAGAGATAGCGGATATATTCAGAAAATACGGCAGCGTGTTTAGAGAAAAATATCGTCTTCCTTTACATTATATAAAAGTAATGAACTTAGTAAGTGTCTGCAGAACCTCAGCATTAGGTGGTCATCTTGAAAAGTGTGATCAATGCGGATATCAAAGGAATGCTTATAACTCGTGCCGTAACCGGCACTGTCCGAAGTGTCAGCATGCAGCAAAGGAAAAATGGATTGACCGGAGGAAAAGCGAACTGCTGCCGGTACCGTATTATCATATCGTCTTTACAATACCGGAAGAGTTGAACAACATAACGCTTGTAAACAAACGAGTGATGTACAGTATCCTTTTCAAATCAGCCGGTGAAACACTTTTGGTATTGGGGAAAGACCCGAAGCATCTTGGAGCGGAGATAGGAATAATAGCGGTGCTTCACACGTGGGGACAAAACCTTATGGATCATCCTCATCTGCATTGCATAGTAACCGGCGGGGGGCTGAGCAGAGACAAGAGCAAATGGATTAAAGCTAAAAAGGCAAGACACAAAAACTTTTTTATTCATGTAAACGTGCTCTCTGATTTATTCAAAAAGAAGTTCTTATACTACTTTAAGAAAGCGCAGAAGAACAAAGAGTTGAAATTTACCGGGAGATTATCGGAGCTAAATGAGGGCAAAGTTTTTCAGAAGATGCTCAATAGCTTATACGCAAAGAAATGGATAACGTATTGTAAACTGCCATTCGGCGGAGCAGAGAAAGTAGTTGAATATCTCGGCAGATATACACATAGAGTAGCCATCTCCAATCACAGAATAAAAAGAATGGAGAATAATAAAGTAGTCTTTGAGTGGAAAGATTATCGTGACAATAGCACACGCAAAGAGATGGAGATACCAGCCTTGGAATTTATAAGGCGTTTTATGCTGCACATATTGCCGGAGAACTTTTACAAAATAAGGTACTACGGTTTGCTGAGCAGCCGGAACAAAAAGGAAGACATAGCTAAGTGCCGCGAGATATTGGGAATCACAAAAAATAAGGAAATAAAGAAAGTAAAAAGAGCCCGGGCTTTGCACGATAAAGAGACCTTAATTGATTATGATCTTTGTCCAAATTGCAGAGCCGGGACAATGTACACTCTGAGAATAAATATTAGAGCTGCTTAAAGGATAGTAAGCCATTGACAAAAAGATGAGTGAAAAAACAACGCGATAGCAATCGCAAAGCATGGGTGCGTCAAGTTAATGAATAATCCGCCAGGCGGGCGGGCAGGTAAGCTCCGGCAAAGTGAAAAAGTTTATAAAAAATTAGATTATTTAAATTAAAACTGTAATGATAAAGAAAAGAAATGAAAACCAGCGATGCAATATTAGCAGATAAAGAGAGAGAAACCGCATTAAATACCCATAGGCTGCACGGTGTGGTTTCGCACAACACTATTTTATCTGCAAATGAGCAGCGAGATTTTACATCGTTTATCGTTCTCTTTTTTTGCTCATTTACAGATAAAATACTTAATAGTTAGATTGAAATAATTCAGAGTGAAATTCTATTAATAGTTCAACATATTCTCTATATTTTATTAACATCGCAACAATATCACTCTTCATTATTTCAATATTCCGCTTATTTCTATCCGATAAATATAATTTTAGATCTTTTTCAGCTTTTCCCTTCTTTTTATCATCGTTCGCTAATCTTTTAAAATCATCATAACTGATACATTGTTCTCCAAGTTTATCAATTCGGATTAAATATTTCTTTTCTTTAAGCCAGCTACCAAGAGTTGACTCACTAATATTAAAAATGTAAGAACATTTTCTTAACGAAATTAACAAATCATTATTTTCTTTTTTCTTTTTTCTCATATCAAATTATTGATGGCTAACGGCGTTGTGGCTAAGGCGTAGCTCAAAACAAAACTTTTGCTTAGGAAACAACTGCCGGAAATTTAGCAAACTGTGCTTAACTTTTATCGTAATCATAGTCGGCAAGTTAATTAGTTAGAACTACTACCTTAAACAAGTTAGCTGTAACGGAACAAATAACACTATAATACCAAAAATGCCTAATGTGAAAACGCTGTCCGTTTAATTGGCTGGCTATAAGGCATTCCTCTTTATTCATCTAAATCATACTCACTAATTTTAATTCCGCAATAAGTTAATAAATCTTTGGTGTTCTTGAATATATCTTTAGCGGAACGTTTTCCTTCCAAATAAAAATTACCTACAAGATTGATTTTCCTTTGGAATGATGAATAAAGAGG